>CALKWS010000025.1 GCA_938004115.1 uncultured Ruaniaceae bacterium | reverse complement strand
AGGCCAACTGCGCGCGCACGGTGGACAGCGCCGCGCGGGTCAGTGTCCTGCTCAGGTCCCCGTAGACCATCTGCACCACCTCGGCCGCCGATCCCGCGCCGTCGTCCAGCGCGCGGCTGACCTGGTCCAGCCGCTGACGCCGATGAGCGATCAGTTCGGTGATGAACTCCAGCGGTTCGTCGATCACCGGGCCGTGGCCGGGGGCGATCTGCTTGACTGCCCCGGTGCGGGCCAGGTGCGCGATCCGCTCCAGGGAGTCCAGATAGGCACCCAGGTCGCCCTCGGGCCATGGGACCACGGTGGTCCCGCGGCCCAGCACCGTGTCCCCGGTCAGCAGCAGGTGGTGGTCGGGCAGCAGCAGGCAGATCGAGTCCTGGGTGTGACCGGGGGTGAGCAGCACCTGCGCCGTCAGGCCCGCGGCGTGGATCTGCTCCCCGTCGCCCAGCGGCGTTCCGTGGCCGGCGCCGCGCACCGGGGACCCGGTCAGCGCCGCCCACTCCTGCACCGCACCGGTGTGGTCGGAGTGGTGATGGGTCAGCAGCGTCAGTTCCACCTCGCCGGCGGCGGCGCGTACCGCCTCCAGGTGGCCGCTCACCCCATTAGGGCCGGGGTCGACGACGATCGAGGCGTCCGCGGACCGCAGCACCCAGGTGTTGGTGCCCTCCAGGGTCATCGGTCCCGCGTTCGGTGCGAGCACCGCGCGTGCTACTTGCCCGACCGCGCCGCCGGTCCACGTCGTCATGTTCTGCGATGCTACCGACTCCGACCCCTGGTGTTTACGGTGGCCGCTCGTGATCCCCGGAGGCAACTGGTGGGCCCGGGGCAGCCGGTGAGCCCGGGGCAGCCGGTGACCCCGGCGGCGAGGTTTGGGATCATCGGGTACGTGAACACTGACCCGGCGGAGCTGCGCAAGTACCTGCCGCCGCAAGCCGCGCACCTGCCGCTGACGTCGGCCGCGGAATTCCGCAAGGAGGCCTGGAAACTGTGGCGCTCGCGCACCCCGATGACGGCGGGCTATCTGCCCCGGTTCGGGCTTCGCGGGCTTCTGGCGTCGACGTTCGGCTTCTTCGCGGTCGCCGGGCTGTTCTACATTCCGTTCGCGCGGCACCGCGGCAGCCTGGAGGACTGGCTGCTCCTGGCCGGCCTGGCGGTGCTGGCGACGTTGCTGTGGTGGAGCAAGCGCCGGTCCAACCGCAAGGAGGACCGTCAGCAGGAACTCAACGACGCTCTCGCTTTCGCGTCACGCCGTGTGGACGATGCGGTGGAGGATGGCAGGCTGCCGCTGGCGCCGCCGGGGTGGCAGGAACGCATCCGGCCGTCGCTGCGGGACGCGGGCAGTCGCTTGTAGGAGCCCAGGTTCGCACCCAGACGTAGGCGCGCCCGGCTATCGGGCTCCAGAAGCGTGGGTCTGGATGGCGGTGGGTGGTGTCGACCTCCCGTTACTAGTAACGTGAGGCTTGCACAGGTGCACCACTTGAGGAGGCCAGAATGAGCGTTCGCGACCGAGTCGCCCGGCATC
>CALKWS010000024.1 GCA_938004115.1 uncultured Ruaniaceae bacterium | reverse complement strand
CACCACGTGACTCACGCCCGCCACCACGTGACTCACGCCGGGCGGTGCGGCACCGGGTACCAGGTGCCGTGAGGTCAGTCCCAGAGCGTGGCGCCGGCGCCGGGCACCGGAAGGCCCAGGTGGGCGAACCCGGCCGCGGTGGCGACCCGCCCGCGCGGGGTGCGGGCCATCAGCCCCTCGCGGACCAGGAAGGACTCGGCCACGGTTTCGACCGTCTCCGGTTCCTCCCCGATCGCGACCGCCAGCGTGGTCAGGCCGGTGGGACCTCCGCCGAACCGTTCGCACAGGGTTCGCAGCACCGCACGGTCCAGCCGGTCCAATCCCCGCTCGTCCACCTCGAACACCTCCAGGGCGCGCTGGGCGGCGTGCAGGTCCAGCACCCCCGAGCCGCGTACCTGGGCCCAGTCCTGCACCCGGCGCAGCAGCCGGTTCGCGATCCGGGGGGTACCCCGGGACCGGGTGGCGATCTCGGTGGCGGCCGGCTGGTGCAAGGACACGTCGAGCAGCCGTGCCGAACGGTTCAGCACCTGCTCCAGTTCGCCGGCGGAGTAGAAGTCCATGTGTGCGGTGAACCCGAACCGGTCCCGCAGCGGTGCGGGTAGCAGCCCGGAGCGCGTGGTGGCGCCGACGACGGTGAACGGGGGCAGGGTCAGGGGGATGGCGCTGGCCCCGGGACCCTTGCCCACCACCACGTCCACCCGGAAGTCCTCCATCGCCAGGTAGAGCATCTCTTCTGCCGGGCGGGCCAGCCGGTGGATCTCGTCGATGAACAGCACGTCCCCCTCCATCAGGGAGGACAGGATCGCGGCCAGGTCCCCGGCGTGCTGCACGGCGGGCCCGGAGGTCAACCGCAGTGAGCCCTCCACCTCGGCGGCCACGATCATCGCCAGGGTGGTCTTGCCCAGGCCCGGCGGCCCGGCGAACAGGATGTGGTCGGGCGGGCGGCGTCGGGCCCTGGCCGCCTCCAGCACCAGGGAGAGCTGGTCGCGCACCACGCCCTGGCCGATGAAGTCATCCAGGCGCCGCGGTCGCAGCGCGGCCTCGGCGGCGCGTTCGAGTTCGTCGGCCTCGGCCGCCAGCATCCCCTCGGCGTGCTCCTCAGCCACGGGTGCCTCCCAGATGTTGCAGGGCGGCTCGCAGGGCGCTTGCGGTATCCAGGTCCGGTTGTCCGTCGAACACCTGCTGCACCGCCTTCTCGGCGGTCTTCACCGGCCAGCCCAGGCCGGTGAGGGCGGCCACCACGTCCTGCTGGGCGGTGCTGAGCACGGGGGCCGGTGCGGTGCCGTCCTCCGGTGTGCCCGCGGGCGGCCCCAACCTGTCCCCCAGGTCCACGATGATCCGGCGGGCGCCCTTCTCCCCGATGCCGGGCACCTTGCGCAGGGCCTTGACGTCCTCGGCGGCCACGGCCGTCCGCAACCCCTCGGGCGTGTGCACGGCTAGCATCGCCAGCGCCAGCCTCGGCCCGATGCCGTTGACGGTCTGCAGGAGTTCGAACACGTCGCGCTCTTCCTCGCTGGTGAAACCGTAGAGCGTCATCGCATCCTCACGAACCACCAGCGAGGTGGCCAGGTCCGCCTCGGCCCGGGTGCGCAGGTTGGCCAGCGTCCCCGGGGTGGTGTGCACCCGGTATCCCAGGCCGGAGACCTCGATCACGCACGAGTCCAGTCCCAGATGCTGCACGGTGCCGCGTAGCGACGCGATCATTCCCCACCTCCAAGGGCGAACATGCGTACGATCCTAACGCGTGGGGCGGCCGGTACCGGCCCGACTCGCCGCGCGCACGCCGTACCCCTGGCTGCTCCGGGCGCGCAGATCCGCACTCGCCCACGCGCGCTGGGCGGCGGTCATCTGCGCATTGGCGCCAGCGGCCCCGATGTGCCGGCGCCAGGCGTGCGTGATCGCCAGGGCCAGCGCGTCCGCGGCGTCGGCCGGGCGGGGCCGGTCGGTCAGATTCAGGATACGGCGGACCATCTCCTGGACCTGCTCCTTGGGCGCGCGCCCGTTGCCGGTGACCGCGGCCTTGATCTCACTGGGCGTGTGGGTGGCCACCGGGATACCGGCCCTGGTCGCGGCCACCATCACCAACCCCGCGACCTGCGCGGTACCGGTCACGGTCCGCACGTTGTGCTGGGCGAAGACCTGCTCCACGGCCACCGCGTCCGGGGTGAAGCGCCCGAGCCAGTGCTGCACCTGGGTGTCCACATCGGTGAGCCGCTGGGCCAGCGGCGCGTCGGAGTCGGTGCGGATCACGCAGACGTCCAGCATCCGCACCCGGCGGCCGGGCCCGGCGGCGATCACCCCTATGCCGCACCGGGTCAGGCCTGGGTCCACGCCGAGGATGGAGAAGGTCATACCTGCACTCTGACACCGCCGGCCCACCGCCGGCGGCAGCGACACGAACCGGGACCCGACCGGTAGGTGCGCGACGGTCCCCCCGCGAACCAGCACCGCACCGCCGTGGTGCCGGTGCGCAGGCCTGCGGCTCAGACGTCGACCGCTGCCAGCACCTCGTCGGAGGCGTCGAAGTTGGCGAAGACGTTCTGCACGTCGTCGCTCTCATCGAGGGCGTCCAGCAGGCGCAGCACCTGCCGGGCACCGTCCTCGTCCACCTCGATCTGGGTGGTGGGCACGAAGGAGACCTCAGCGGAGTCGTACTCGATCCCCGCCTCCTGCAGCGCGGTACGCACCGGCACCAGGTCGGTGGGTTCGCTGACCACCTCGAACGCCTCGCCCAGGTCGTTGACCTCCTCGGCCCCGGCGTCCAGGACCGCCAGCAGCACGTCGTCCTCGCCCATGCCCTCGGCCTTGGGGACGATCACGACGCCCTTGCGGTTGAACAGGTAGGAGACGCTGCCGGGATCGGCCAGGGATCCGCCGTTGCGGCTGAACGCCACGCGCACGTCCGATGCCGCCCGGTTGCGGTTGTCGGTGAGGCACTCCACGAGTACCGCCACTCCCCCGGGTGCGTATCCCTCGTACATGATCGTTTCGTAGTCGGCTCCGCCCGCCTCCAGCCCCGAGCCGCGTTTGACGGCACGATCGATGTTGTCGTTGGGCACCGAGGACTTCTTCGCGGTCTGGATCGCGTCGTACAGGGTGGGGTTGGCGGCCGGGTCACCACCGCCGGTGCGGGCCGCGACCTCGATGTTCTTGACGAGCTTGGCGAACAACTTCCCGCGCTTGGCGTCGATCGCCGCCTTCTTGCGCTTCGTCGTCGCCCACTTTGAGTGACCGGCCATATCTCCCTACTTCGTGTGGTTGGCTTGCGTTGCCCCCTGCGGCCCGAACCACCTGATCCGATGATGTCCGAGCAGGCTCCCCTCGATCTCTCGGACCCTCCGGGGCAAATTCTACCCGGCGGCCCCGGGCTGCGGCAGGAGGCAGTGAGCGCAGGGCGCTACCCGGTGCGGTGCCGTCCCGGCCGACGGTCGCTCCCCGGCTCCGGCGGGCCCGTCCGTTCGGGGGCTCGTGCGGCGCGGGCGGCGTTCCTCCTGCTCCGTTGCCTCTATTGCTCCAGGTGCCTCTATTGCTCCAGGTGCCGCAGGCGCCCGTCCCATCCACCGAGCAGTTCCCGGGTCAACCGGGCCAGACCTGCGGGGAAGACCTCGAGCCTGACCTCGTCCAGGTCATCGAGGTCCCACCAGCGCACCTCGTCCATGAAGGAGCGTTCGACGGCGGTCCACCCGCCCAGGTGCACCGGTCCGGGCCGGTGGATGCGGGCCAGGAAGAACTCCTCGTCCTGGCGCACGTGCTCGCGCTGGAAGTCGAAGATCGCCGACCTGGTCAGCACCGGGCCCTCGAGCTGGTCCTCATCCAGGTGCAGCCCGGTCTCCTCGCGGACCTCCCGTACCGCCGCCCGCCGTGGGGTCTCCCCTGGGTCGATGCCGCCGCCGAGGGTGAACCACCAGCTCCGCTCGGGCTGGTCCACGTCGTGCCCGCGCACCAGCAGCAGCCGGTCCCGGTCGTCGAGCAGCAGCACCCGGGCGGCCCTGCGGAAGTACAGCCCGTCCGGGCCCAGGGTCCAGCCCGGGCCCAGGTTCGTTCCCGGGCCTACCAACCGCGCTCGGACAGCCGGTGCGGGGCCGGGATGTCCTCGACGTTCAGGCCCACCATCGCCTCGCCCAGGCCCCGGGAGACGCGGGCGATCTCGGCCGGGTCGTCGTAGGCGCGGGTGGCCCTGACGATCGCCTCTGCCCGTTGCGCGGGGTTGCCGGACTTGAAGATGCCCGAGCCCACGAACACGCCCTCGGCGCCGAGTTGCATCATCAGAGCCGCATCGGCAGGGGTGGCGATCCCCCCGGCGGTGAACAGCACCACGGGCAGCCGGCCCGTCTCGGCGACCTCTCGCACCAGGTCGTAGGGGGCCTGCAGGTCCTTGGCGGCCACGTACAGCTCGTCCTTGGGCAGGGAGGACAGCCGGGCGATCTCGGTGCGGATGGTGCGCATGTGCTGCACCGCGTTGGAGACATCCCCGGTGCCGGCCTCACCCTTGGAGCGGATCATCGCCGCGCCCTCGTTGATGCGCCGCAACGCCTCGCCCAGGTTCGTGGCCCCGCACACGAACGGCACCTCGAAGGCGAACTTGTCGATGTGGTTGACGTAGTCGGCCGGGCTGAGCACCTCGGACTCGTCGATGTAGTCCACTCCCAGCGCCTGCAGCACCTGCGCCTCGACGAAGTG
>CALKWS010000023.1 GCA_938004115.1 uncultured Ruaniaceae bacterium | reverse complement strand
GATTGCGGTGGGCGGGGAAGACGAAGTCGTGACCGGGGTAGGCCGCGGCAAGCCTGGCCAGCGCGCGGCCCACCTGCTGCAGGGGCTCCCCCCAGGACTCGCGCCGGTGGGCCGTGATCGCCACCACCGGCCGGCCCCGGGACAGTCGGGCGGCCAGCGTCCCATCCTCGATGCGGAATCGCTTCGCGACCGTGATCAACAACGCGTCTATCACCGAGTTGCCGGTCACCACCACGTCCGCGGGGTTAACGTTCTCCCGCAACAGGTTGGCCCGGGCCGCGGCCGTGGGCGCCAGGTGCAGGCTGGCCAACTGGGTGGTCAGGCGCCGGTTGATCTCCTCCGGGAACGGTGAGGTCCGGTCGCCGGTGCGCAGCCCCGCTTCGGTGTGCACCACCGTGACGCCGGTGTAGAAGGCGGCCAACGCGGCCACGAACGTGGTGGAGGTGTCCCCCTGCACCAGCACCGCGTCCGGACGCAGTTCCTCCAGGGCGGTCACGAGCCGTTCCAGGCCGCGGATGGTGATCCCGGTCAGTGACTGCCGTGGCTGGTGGATGTCCAGATCCCGGTCGGGCCGGATGCCGAAGCTCTCGTTGACCTGGTCCAGCATCTCCCGGTGCTGGCCGGTCACCACCACCTGCACCCGGAACCGGGGGTCGGACTGCAACGCGAGCACCAGTGGGGCCATCTTGATCGCCTCGGGCCGGGTGCCGTACACCACCATGACGGTGGTCGGCTTGGGGATGGTAAGCGGGGTGGGCATGGTCTGTCACTCCTCAGTTGATGACGGGGCGTGCCGGCTCTCGCACGCGGGTAGGTCGAAGTCGCTGAACCGCACGCGCGCGTCCTCGGTGTAGAGCGCCACGGCTCCGCCGCGGTAGGGCCGTTCGGTGTCGATCACGGTGGCCAGTTCCACCCCGTCGACGCTGACGGTCATCCGAGGCCACTGCTGGGTGATCTGCACCCGGTAGGCCTGCCCCACCGGGAAGGCGGGCTGGGTGCCGGTGGCGAGGAAGCGCTGGTTGCCCGGGTAGGCGGCGTCCTGCTTGGAGATCTCCCACCCGTTGGGTTTCAAGGCCACGGCGTAGAAGTGCACGTCGTTCTCGAAGTTCCACAGCACCCAACCCACCTCCCAGGGGTTCGGGGTGCCCTGGCGCAACTGGGCCTCGGTGCGCACCGTGACGGCGAACTCCGGATCCTGGCAGGTGGCGGTGGTGTGCACCAGCGCACCGTGGGTGATGTCCCGGTCCTCGGCCTGGCGTGGTTCGAGCATGACCTGCGCGGCGGCGTCTCCGGAGTTCGCGGTGGCCGCCGGCGCGTTACCGTGCACCGACCCGTACCCGGAGTACCGCACGGCCCAGGGGCCGTAGGTGTGCCCTTGTTCCCATGGCGTCAGCCCTTCGTGGGGGGAGGTGGGGCGGTGCTGGGCGCTGGAGAGCACGCTGACGGACATCGCCGCGATGAGGAAACCGATGAGAACCATACGGAGCCGGCGGCCGATCATGAGGCGGGGACGGGGCGGATCTGGTCCTCGCGGGATCGTTCGGTCTTCACCCACCATTGCCGGCCGATCAGCGCGCGCACCGCGGCCCGCCAGCCGGCCACGTACCAGAGGGTGGCGTACAGCGCGAAGGCGTGGAACACCAGGAGGGCCCGCCACCGGCCGATCGGGGTGGATGACTCCCGCCGGGCGTACACCAGGCCGTACAGCAGCACCGGGCCGAAGGCCACCAGGTAGGCCGAGACCCACCAGGGGGAGAAGCTCAGGGATCCGGCGGCCGCGGCCACGGCCAGGCTCAGGGTCCACAATCCGAAGGCCACAGTCAGCAGCGAGCCGACGAGCAGCAGGAACGGGCTGGTCAGGTGGTAGAGCACGTCCAGCCTGCGGGTGCCGCGCAGGTTCCGCAGCACCCAGGGCACCAGCGGCCAGGTCTGCAGGTGGCCCTGGAACCAGCGGGTGCGTTGCTTCAACCACGCCCGCAGGTCCACCAGCCCCTGCTGGTGCACGGCGGTGGTGGAGCAGAACTCGGTGTCCCAGCCCTGCAGCAGCAACCGCACGCCCAGGTCCAGGTCCTCGCTCAGGCTCCGGGACCAGGGGTGGGAGCCGAGCGTGTCCAGCGCGGACATGCGCACGAACTGCCCGTTGCCTCCCAGGCCCACGCTGCCCAGATGGCGCCGCCCGCGCTGGAAGATGTGGGTGTAGAGCACGAACTCCACGTCCTGCATCCGGGCGAGCATGTTGGTGTGCCGGTTGTTGATCCGCACCCCGATCTGCACCGCGCCCAGGTCGGGGTCGATGAACAGCGGGAGCACCTTCTCCAGGGTGTGGTCCTCAAGGTGCCCGTCGGCGTCCATGACGCAGACGATCACC
>CALKWS010000022.1 GCA_938004115.1 uncultured Ruaniaceae bacterium | reverse complement strand
ATCACGTGGATCGCGATCGGCCTGTCCGTGCCCATGGCCACACAGTACGGGTGAAAGACGATAGGCAGTGACCAAGCGGCTATAAAACGTCTCACACCGCCGCATGTGCCTGTGGGCCCGGGTCAGGGTCCCCAGGTGGCGGTGATGATCCGCTGTGCCCGCCGGACGGCTGCGTCGCGCTCTGCATCGCCCCGGGCAGTGGCCGCGACCCCGTAGATCATGCGCAGCCCCAGGGCGACGTCGTCTTCGGTGAGGTTCATGGCCACCCGGCCGTCCGCTTGGGCGCGCTGCAGCGGGCCGGACAGCAACCGCCGGAGCCGCTGCTCGCCGTCGTAATCGCCGAGCACCCCGCGTGCCCCGACGACGAGTTCGACGAACCCGAAGGACTGCAGCATGAACTCGACCACCTGATCGACGAGTTGCTCGAAGGCGTCCGGGGTGGGGCGCGCGGCGAGGGTCTGGAGGCGGGTGAAGTTCTCCTCGAACACTGCCATGGCCAGATCCATGCGGCGGGGGAAGTGCCGGTAGAGCACCGCCTGCCCCACACCCGCGGCCTGTGCCACCGCGCTCAGCGGCACGTTGTAACCACGTTCGGCAAACAGTTCCTTGGCTGCGGCGAGCAATGCGGCACGGTTGGCCGCTGCGGCCGCTGGGCCGCGGTTGCCCGGGCGGGTCGATGGGCGCATAGTAGGAATGTACCTACCGGACAGCACTGTCCGGTAGGGCGTCCACCCCCGGACGAAGGATGGAGCGTGACATGGCTGAGTTCGACCACACCTATGACGTCGTCATCGCCGGAACCGGAGCGGCCGGGATGGCGACGGCGCTGGGGGCGGCCGACAAGGGCCTACGCGTCCTCATGCTGGAGAGCACGGACAAGTGGGGCGGCAACACCGCCATGTCCGGCGGCGGGATGTGGCTGCCGAACAACCCGCTGATGCGCCACGACCGGGTTGCCGACTCACGCGAGGAGGCGCTGGCGTACATGCATGCCACAATCGGCGAGGAGGGTCGCGCCACCAGCCGGGAACGCAAGGAAGCGTTCGTCGACGGGGTGGAAGACTTCGTGCAGACCGCCACCCGGTACGGCGTGGAGTTCGTACGGGCCCCGGACTACCCCGACTACTATCCGGAATTGCCCGGCGGCAAGATCGGGCGGGCGCTGGAGGTCAAGCCCTTCGACGTCAAACGGATCGGGCACTGGTGGGACTCCTGCCAGGCCCCCGTGGCGCTGCCCGCCAAGACCGACGACGTGTGGTTGCTCGGGCGGGCGTGGTCCACCCCGGCCGGCTTCATGCGCGGCGCCCAGTTCGTCTTCCGAGCCCTGGGCGGAGTTGTCCGCAGACAGAAACTGGCCGGTATCGGCGCCGCCTGGGCGGCCTCGTTCCTCGATGTGGTGGTCCAACAGTTGGGCTGCGACCTCTGGCTGCAGGCGCCGCTGGAGGAACTGATCTTCGACGGCGACCGGGTAGTGGGCGTGCGCGCCACCCGCCAGGGGCGGGCGGTGACCATCGGCGCGACCCGCGGGGTGATGCTTGCCGCCGGCGGGTTCGATCACAACCGCCAGTGGCGCCGCGAGCACCATGGTATCGACGGGGCCCCCTCTGGCGCTCCGGGGAACCTGGGCGGGGCGATCGACATCGCGGCCCGGGCCGGTGCTGCCCTGGAACTGATGGACGAGGCATGGTGGGGCGCCTCCATCGCACCGTTACCGGACGGAGCGCCCAGTTTCATCGTGGGGGAGCGGTCGATGCCGTACTCGATCATCGTCGACTCCCGGGGCAGCCGGTTCGCCAACGAGTCCGAGTCCTACGTGGACCTGGGCCACCACATGCTGGAGCGCGACAAGGAGGGCCCGTACTGGATGGTCTCCGATGCTCGCCACGCCCGGCGCTATCTGCGCACCTACGCGATGGACCCACGGACGAACAAGAAGATGGAAGAGGCGGGCATCCTGGTCAAGGCCGGCACCTTGGCCGAACTGGCGGACAAGATCGGCGTGGACCCGCAGACCTTTGCCGCCACCATCCGCCGCTTCAACGGCTTCGCCCGTTCCGGTGTGGACGGGGACTTCGGCCGGGGGAACTCCGCCTATGACCGCTACTACAGCGACCCGACGGTGCGCCCGAACCCCAACCTCGGCCCGATCGCCAAAGGTCCGTTCACGGCGTACCGCCTCGTCATCGGAGACCTGGGAACCAAGGGCGGAGTGGTCACCGACACCGAGGGCCGTGCCCTGCGCGAGGACGGCTCGGTGATCGAGGGGCTGTACTCGGCGGGCAACAACTCGGCGTCGGTGATGGGCCGAACCTACCCCGGTCCCGGATCCACGATCGGTCCGGCGGCCGTGTTCGGGATGCGTGCGGCGCGCGACATGGCCAAGGCGCAAGTCATCGCCCACTGAGCCCGGCGTGCGCGACGGGCGCCCGGAGGTGCGCAGGGACTGATCGGGTGCGGGCCGTGCCCAGCCGTTAGTGGCCTGCCGGAGGATGGCCCTGGCGGGGGTGGCCTGCCGGAGGGTGACCCTGGGACCAGGGCGGGATGGGCGATCCGGCGGACTCCTGCACCGGCTGGTACGGCCCCGGGGCGTGCCCGTGCCCGGGGTAACCCGACGGCGGCGGGCCTGCCGGGTATGAGCGCCGCCGGGCGAGGTCGGTGAGCCAGGCGCTGGCACCGGGTAGGAACAGCAGCGCCACCGGCACCACGAGGGCCGCCGCCACGAGCAGTCTCCATCCGATCGGGAACTGCTCGGGCAGCGGCGCACCGCCGACGAGGACGACGATGACACCGAGCGCCAGGATCACCGCGAGCACCCACCGGGCCGCCCGGGCGCCGCGGTACGCGGCGATCGCGAAGGCGGCGACCACGGCCCCGGCCAGCGCCACCGCCACCGCGCCCCCGATGATCAGCACCACCAGCATCTCCCCGACGAAGGGAATGATCGTCGACCACGGGTCCGGGCGCTCCAGTCCGACGGCGTAAACGATCAGCAGTACGCCGCCAGCCACCATCGCCGCGGAGTACAGCCACAGCAGCACGCACGCGATCGTGACGGAAACCGGCCGTGTGGGCACCTGAGCCGGATGGTGCCCCGGACCGGCAGACCCGGGGTACCCGGGTCCAGCGGGCGCGGGGTGCGCGGGCCCGGGATTCGCGGGCGCGTGGTGTGGGTCGGGGTAGGTCATCGCCCGCTCCGGTCAGGACTGATCAACGTACGGCCCCT
>CALKWS010000021.1 GCA_938004115.1 uncultured Ruaniaceae bacterium | reverse complement strand
TCGGGCCAAACCGCGCGCGGAGCCGACCAAGGCTGGCTTCGCCGCCCGCGCGCGGCCCGGGAAGCGGTTCCGACAGCCCCTTTCGGACCCGGCCGGGAATTAGGTTAGGGTTGCCTTATCTAATTCCTGCCGTGATTGGACGAGTGCTGTGACCCGAGCGAGACCGGTTCGACCCGTGACCTACGCCGAAGTCGTGGGCAAGGAGCACCTCACGCCGGCGATGGTGCGCGTGTGGTTGTCCGCGCCGGGCGGCCGGCCGCTACGGCTCGACCACCCGGGGCACACCGACGCCTACGTCAAACTCGTGCTGCCCCGGCCCGAGTCCGGGCTGCGCTCCCCGTTCGACCCGGACGCGGTCAAGGAGGACCTCGAGCCCGCCCTGTGGCCGGTGATGCGTACCTACACCATCCGGCACTGGGACGCCGACCGCGGCCACATGGCCCTGGATGTGGTGCACCACGGCGACAAGGGCTTCGCCGGCCCGTGGGCGATGGATGTCCAGGTGGGCGAACAGGTCCAGTTCCGCGGCCCGGGCGGCGCCTACTCCCCGGACGCGGCGGCCGACTGGCATCTGCTGGTGGGCGATGAGAGCGCCCTGCCGGCGATCGCCGCCTCCACCGAGGCGCTGCCGGCGGACGCCCGCGGCCACGTCCTCATCGAGGTCGCCGACGCCGGTGAGGAGCAGCCCCTCACCGTGCCCGACGGCGTGCAGGTGCAGTGGATCCACCGGCACACCTCTCCCAAGGCCCCAGGGATCGAGTTGTGCGACGCGGTGCGCGCGCTGGACTTCCCCGCCGGCCGGGTGCACGCGTTCGTGCACGGCGATGCCACTTTCGTGCGGGAGATCCGCTCCTACCTGCGGTTCGAACGGCACGTGCCCAAGGAGGACCTGTCCGCCTCCGGCTACTGGCGCCGGGGGATGGACGATGAGGCGTGGCGGGCCGCGAAGGCGGAGTGGAAGGCTCAGGTGGAGGCCGACGAGGCGGCGCACGCGGCGGTGAGCCTCTGAACCTCACCACCGGTTACTGGTGAACTCCGCCCACCCCACCAGGCCGTCGATCGTCCGGGTGATCCCGTCGTCGTCGATCACCCACCCCTCCCACTCGCCGACCGCGCCGGTGCGGGTGGTCGCCACGATGCCCAGGTTGGTGGCGCTCGCCCCGTGGTGGAACGGCCGGAGGCGGACGTTCAGGCGCTCGCCCTCCACCACCCAGGGCGCGCTGGCCGAGTCGACGTCGTACTCCCACTGTGCGTCCGCGCCGAGATAGTGCAGCACGCCGTCGAGGATGAGGGCGTTCTCACTGGCATCGGTGCCCTCGGTCCACAACCCGCCCAGGTGCAGTGCGGTGCGCACGCCCGCCACCGTCCCCGACGCGACCGCGGTGGTGTACTGCGTGGCATAGGGCCACCGCCCCCGGCCGTGGTCCACGTGGGCCCAGGCACCGGAGGGGATCGGCACATCCGCGCCGTCGATCTCCAGCCGGCCGGTCACCGGCATCGCACCGGCCCGCAGCGTGTACTGGAACTGCCGCTCGCTCCACGGGATCACCACGCCCAGGTACTCGGTGGTGGTGTCCACCTGCAGGTCCAGCCGCACCCGGTGGCTCTTCGCACGCAGCCGGGTGAGATGCCCCTCGGGGTCGGTGGCGATCGCCACGTCCCTGGTGAGCGCCCGCATCGGGCCCGCACCCGGGGTCTCGGGAAGTTCCACCTGCCGGGCCAGCGGCACGATCGCCGCATCGTCCACGACCGTTCCGTCGCGGCGGTCCAGGATCCACACCTGCTGCTGCGCCGCGTAGTTCAGCGCGTTCACGGTCAGGGCGAGCACGTGGGTGTCGGTGATGATGCCCCAGTGCTCACGGCGCTTGGTGCGGCTCCACGTGGCCGCCCGTGAGCCCAACGGCGCCGGGTGCAGGTTCGCCCGGTGCAGCGGCCGTCTGGTCCACCCGATCGCGCCGGGGTGCAGCGCGCCCGAGGGCAGGCACAGATCCACGGGGCGGGTGATCTCGGGCAGCATGGCCCCATCCTCGCCCATCCGCACCCCGCAGCCGTCCCATCGAAGGCGTGGTCCCGATGTCCATAGCTGCGGGCCGGTCCGCCGGTACTGTGTCGGCGATGACTGTGCCGGCCCTGTCCCGCGGCGGCCCCGCCGTGCGCCGAGCGACCCTACGCCGACTGGCCGGTGCCGGCGTGCACCTGTACACCGCGTGCGGGGTGGTGCTGGCGTTCGCGATGGTGCACTTCGCCTACGCGGGGAACGTGCAGGCGGTGCTGTGGCTGTTCGGGGCGGCGATGCTGATCGACGGCACCGACGGGTTCCTGGCCCGCTGGCTGCAGGTGTCCAGGTCGCTGCCGGCGTTCGACGGCGCCCTGCTGGACAACATCGTGGACTTCCTCACCTACGCCTTCGCGCCCATGGTGCTGCTCTGGTCGGCCGGGTACCTGCCGGGCGGTGCCGGCGGGGCGATGGTGGTGGCGATGGTGCTGCTGGCCTCCTGTTACCAGTTCGCCCGCACCGACGCCAAGACCGGCGATCACTACTTCCGCGGCTTCCCCAGTTACTGGAACGTGGCCGCCTTCTACGTCGTCGTGCTGGACCTGTCACCGGCCGCGACCGCCGTCGTCCTCGGCGTGCTCGCGGTGCTGGCGTTCATCCCGCTGCACTACCTGTACCCCTCCCGCACCCGGGCGCTGTGGCGGCTGACGATGGTGCTCACCGCGGCCTGGCTCGGGTTGTACGCCCTGATCACCGCGACCTACCCGGACCCACCGCAGTGGCTGGTGGCGGTGTCGCTCGGCTACGTCGCCTACTACGCCGCGGCCAGTGTGATCCTCTCCGCGCGGCGCCGGGGCTGACCACGATTTTTCGTTGACGACGGTCGCGCCCGGCTCCTAGCGTGCCACGCGCTGTCGCGACGGGAGGATCGGGTGAAGCACGAAGAGGGCCCACGTGCAGGCAGGCGCCGGCTCTGGCGGACCGGGCCGCGGGCCACCGGCGCCGCCTTGTTGCTGGGCCTGACCGTGGGGGCCCTGTGGGTGTGGCGGGGCGCCGAGCAGATCATTCCCGGAGCGGGACCGGCGATGTGGCGCGTGCTGGCCGGTGACCTGCTGGTGGCGGTCGCGCTGGCCGCGGTGGTCCTGGCGGTGGTCACCGGCATCGCGTTCCTGCGCCGCAGACCGTGGCCGGCTCCGTTCCTGGCGGTCCTCGCGGCGAGCGCCGTGCTGCTGCTCACCATGGGCGCCGGGCCGGTGACGGGCAGTTGGCGGGTGGTCAGCGCGGTCGTGCTGGTGTGCGCTCCGGTGCTGGGAGCGTGGGTGGGGGACAGGTTCACCGCGGGCGGCTCCCGCAAACGACTGAACGTCGCGGGGGCGCTCGCCCTCGGCGCTGTGGCGGTGGTAGCCGTCGGGCTGGTCCACCCCGGCTTGGGCGCACCGCACCTGGCCCCGGCCACCCCGGATCAGGGCGGGATACCGGTGGACCAGGGCACGCACGAGGTGCGGACGGTCACCTACGGCAGCGGCGCGCACCAGGACGCCGGGCCCGCCACCCCACAGCGCTACGTCGACCCGGATGTGCACACCCGGCCGGTGGACGCCTCCGACGTGCTCGACGGGTGGCAGCCCGGGTCGACGCGCAGCCAGGTGTGGGGCTTCGACGCCGGCGACCTACCGCTGAACGCCACCGTCTGGGCTCCGCGGACCGGCGATGACCACCCCCTGGTGCTGGTTGCGCACGGGAACGGGGCCCACGCAGACAGTGAACTGGGGTTCGACTACCTCGGCGAACTGCTGGCCAGCCACGGGTATGTCGTGGCCGCGGTCGATCAAGGGTTCCTGAACACCAGTCTGCTCGACCGCTCCGGCGGCCTCACCGGGGCGGACCGGACCCGGGCCTGGCTGCTGCTGCAGCACCTGGAACAGTGGATTTCCTGGGCCGAGGGCGGGGACGGCCCGGCCGCGATCGACCCCGAGCGCGTCACTCTCCTCGGGCATTCCCGCGGCGGGGAGGCCGCGGCCGTGGCAGCCGCCCTCGCGGCCACCGATCCGGACCCGGACCTGCCGGGTTCCGAACTGGCCGGCGCGGCGACCATCGGGGCGGTGGTTGCGCTCGCCCCCAGCGACGGCAACGACCTGGTGCACGGGGCGCCGGTGCACCTGCACGGCGTGGACTATCTGACCATCGCCGGCAGCCACGACGCCGACGTCGGCTCGTTCGCCGGGGCCGACCAGTACGCTCGCGTGCACCCCGGGCCGGAGGGGAGGAAAGCAGCCCTGGCGGTGTACCGGGCGAACCACAGCCAGTTCAACACCCGATGGGGCAGGTTCGATGCCGGGTTCGGTGCGGAGAGATATCTCACCGACACCGCGGCCCTGCTACCGGCCGAGACGCAGCAACGCCTCACCGGAGCAACCGTCGCGGCGTTCCTGGACCAGTCGATGATGGACCGGCCCGAGGCGTGGGAGCAGATCAGCACCGGCGCCGCCACCGTCCTGGCGGGTACCGAGCGTCGACTCGCGCACGCCTCCGGCGAGAGCGACCGAGTGCACGGGTTCGACCAGACCGCCCCGCCGGGGGTCACCGTGGAGGGTGCCGGCACCCGGGTGGTCCCCCTGCCCCAGCGGCGCGGCCCGTCGGAGAACCGGGTGCTGCACCTGACGCCCGATGGATCCACGGCCGCGCTCACCGTGACCACCGGCCCTCTCACCGCTGACGATCGCATCGTCATCGACGTCGCCGCCCCGACCGACGACCCGGGCCAGGTCGACGGCCACGGCACCTTCGCCGTCGTCGTCCTCACCGATGCCGCCGGGTCCACCGTCACGTGCCCGTTGACCGATGAGGTGCCGACCCAGTTGCCGGGCCGCACCGCGAAGTTGGACCTGACCGGGCGGTCGAGTCAGCCGCATCTGCACACCATGTCGCTGCCGGTCTCCTGCTTCGGGCCGGAGGTCGATCCGGCCGCGGCCCAGGCGGTGCAGATCCGGTTCCACGAGGTGCCCGAGGAGGGCCTGTACGTCGACAACGTGGGCGTCAGCGGCGGCTGAGCCCGCGGTCCGCGGTCGCCGTCAGGACGTCAGGCCCCACTCGGCGGCCAGCAACCGGAACGAACGACGGCGCAGCTGCGGATCGTAGGCGTAGGTGGTGATGATCAACTCGTCCAGGCGGTGCTCGTCGGCGAACTCCTGCAACCGGGTGGCGACCTGCTCCGGGGTGCCCACCGCCTGGATGCCCATCATGGTCCGGTCGGCCAGTTGCAGCACCTGCGGGGAGACCGCCTTGCTCAGATCGTCCACGGGCGGGTCCAGCGGTGCCGATTGGCCGGTGGCGATCCGCAAGGACATCAGTTTGTAGGTGGTGAACAGGTACTCCGCCTCCTCCTGGGTGGGCGCGACCAGGACCACCGCGCCGGCCATCACCCGCGGCTCGCGCACCTGCGCCGTGGGGGCATCGGCGGTGAACCGGGTGCGGTACAGCTCCAGCGCCTGGGTCATCATCTGCGGTGCGAAGTGGGAGGCGAAGGAGAACGGCAGCCCGAGCGCGGCAGCCACCTGGGCACCACCGACGGAGGATCCGAGCATCCACATCGGGATGTTCGTGCCCTGGCCGGGGTAGGCCCGGACCTTGCGGTCGGGATCCTCCTCACCGAGGTAGGCGGCCAGGTCGGCCACCTCCTGGGCGAACCCGTCCAGTTCCGGGTTGCCGCGGCGCAGCGCGGCGGCGGTGAGCGGGTCGGTGCCCGGCGCGCGGCCAAGGCCCAGGTCGAACCGGTCCCCGTACAGGGTGGCCAGGGTGCCGTAGTATTCGGCCACCATGAGCGGGGCGTGGTTCGGCAGCATCACCCCGCCGGACCCGAGCCGGATGCGTTCGGTGTGCTGGGCGAAGTGGCCCAGCAACAGGGAGGTGGCCGATGACAGGAACGCCTCGGTGTTGTGATGCTCGGCCACCCACAACCGGTGGTAGCCCAACCGATCCACCTCCTGGGCCAGCCGGGTGGATTCGGCCAGCGCCTGCTGCGGGGTCATCCCCTGGGAGCGGGGGGCCAGTTCGAGCACGGATAGCGGGATACGGTTCTCTGCCATGTCCAGGCCAACACCGCCGGGTGCCGGGAACTTCCGGCACGCCCGTCGTCAACCTTCCGAAAGGTCGACCACGGAACGGTCGGCCCGGGCAGCGCCAGCCCGGTGTCCCCATCGTGGTTGACGGCCGCGGGACACTAGTGGCGTGGGCACCACGCCGACCCTGCGCTACGAGCCGGTCGCCGCCCTGGCACCGGGAGTGCTCAGTGCCATCGGCTACCACCACGAAGGCATGCGCCCGGGGATCCACCTGGGATTGCCCGCGCCAGCACTGACGTTCATCTTCTCCACCCGCGGTCCGATCGAGGTGGGAACCAGCCCCCGAGCCGCGCGCGCCGGCGCCGAACGGGCCCAGGTGCTGATCAGCCGGCTGCACACCCATCCGGCCTACGTCGTCGAGCCCGGATCGCAGGCAGGGATCCAGATGTCCCTGCACCCCCTGGCCGCCCGCGCCCTGCTCGGCGTGCCGGCCCGGGAACTGGACCGCCTGGCCCTGGAGGGCAGTGATGTGCTGGGACCGCAGGTCGCCCAGGTGCTCACGCGCCTGCAGGACCTGCACCTGGGCCCGGAAGCCTTCGCCGTCGTGCGTGAGTACCTACTGGCCCAGTGGCAACGCCGCCGGCCCGAACAGGTGCGCCCGGAGGTGGTTGCTGCGTGGCGGTGGTTGACCCGTACCGGTGGCACCGGGTCGATGCGTGATCTGGCCGAGCACGTGGCGCTCAGCCAGCGGCAACTGAATACCCTGTTCCACCGCGAGGTAGGGATGGCACCCAAGACGATCGCCCGGCTCATCCGGTTCTCCCGGGCCCGGCACATGGTCGCCCAGCACGTGGCGCTGGGACATTCGATGACCCTCGCGCAGGTCGCGCACACCTGCGGGTACGCCGACCAGTCCCACCTGGTGCGTGATTTCCAGCAGTTCACCGGCCGCAGCCCCACCCAGTGGCTGGCCGAAGAGCGCCAGTATGTCCAAGCCGGTGCCTACACCCGCGACGAATACTGAGCGCTATGAACACCACCGGCACCCCTCCTGGTTCCACCCGCCCGCAACCGCCCGCGCCCGCCCCGACGGTGTGGCCCGCCCTCATCTGCCGCGATGCTTACGGCATGATCGACTTCCTGGTCTCCACGTTCGGTTTCGAGGCCACCGCCGTCTACGGCGACGGCACCTCCGTGCAGCACGGACAACTCGACTGGCCCGAAGGCGGGGGGATCATGCTCGGCAGCGGCAACCCCAACTCCTCCTGGCATCGTGAACCCGGTACCGCCGGGATCTATCTGGTCACCGACCGGGTTCAGCAGATCCACGAGCGCTGCCGGGCCAACGGCGTGCAGATCATCGAGCCGCTGAAGTCCACCGACTACGAACCCCAAACCTTCGCGGTTTCCGATCCGGAGGGCAACTACTGGTCGTTCGGCACCTACCGCGGGGAGCCGAGGAGCACCTGACGCCCAGCCCTCCCTGAACCGGGCGGGTTGTGGACAGCCGGGGCACGGTGTCCCTGCCGGCGCTTAGCGTGGGGGCATGAGAGATCAGGCTCGCCATGCGCTGCGCCACCTCGTGGGCAACCCGGCGGCGGACTTCCGCGACGGGCAGTACGAGGCCATCGAGGCGCTGGTGGACCGGGGCGAACGGGTACTGGTGGTCCAGCGCACCGGGTGGGGCAAGTCCGCGGTCTACTTCGTGGCCACCGCCCTGCGCCGGGCCGCCGGGGCCGGGCCCACGGTGATCGTCTCCCCGCTGCTGGCGCTGATGCGTGACCAGATCGCCGCCGCCCGGCAGGCCGGCATCAACGCGGTCACCATCAACTCCGCCAACGCCGACGAGTGGGCCGCCGTGCGCGAGGAACTCGCCGCCGATGCGGTCGATGTGCTCCTCGTCAGCCCCGAACGGTTGAACAACCCGCGCTTCCGGGCGGAGCAGTTGCCGGACCTGGCCGCCCGCTGCGGGCTGCTGGTGGTCGATGAGGCCCACTGCATCAGCGACTGGGGCCATGACTTCCGGCCCGACTACCGCCGGATCCGCACCATGCTGTCCGGGCTGCCCGCCGGCACTCCGGTGCTGGCCACCACCGCCACCGCCAACGAGCGGGTGGTGACCGACGTCGTCGAACAATTGGCAGCCGCCGCCGAGGGCACCCGGCAGGTGACCACGATCCGCGGCCCGCTGGCGCGGTCCTCGCTGCGGCTGGGTGTGCTGGACCTGCCCGGGCCTGCCCAGCGGGTGGGGTGGCTGGCGGCTCACCTGGGGGACCTGCCGGGCAGCGGCATCGTCTACACGCTCACCGTCTCCGCCGCCGAGGACCTCACCGAGGCGCTGCGCGCCGCCGGCCATGAGGTGCGGTCCTACACCGGGCGCACCGACCCGGCCGAGCGGGCCGAGCTCGAGGCGGCGCTGCTGGACAACCGGGTCAAGGCCCTGGTGGCCACCAGCGCCCTGGGCATGGGCTTCGACAAACCGGACCTGGGGTTCGTGGTGCACCTGGGCGCCCCGAGTTCCCCGGTGGCCTACTACCAGCAGGTGGGCCGCGCCGGACGGGCCACCGACCGTGCCGACGTGCTGCTGCTTCCCGGCGCCGAGGACAAGGACATCTGGGCCTACTTCGCCTCCGCCGCCATGCCCCGGCAGGCGCAGGCGGACGCGGTCCTGGCCGAGTTGGCC
This sequence comes from uncultured Ruaniaceae bacterium, assembly GCA_938004115.1. GTDB lineage: Bacteria > Actinomycetota > Actinomycetes > Actinomycetales > Beutenbergiaceae > CALKWS01. The sequence continues at coordinate 3,962 of CALKWS010000021.1, read as the reverse complement.
TGCGCCGAGAAGCCGCTGTCGACGATGGCGCTGGAGACCCTGGTCGATGTGCGCCGCACGCGGTTGGAACTGCTGCTGAAGGTGCTGGACGTGGACGGCGCGGTGGAACGGGTGCAGGGCGGCTGGACGGCCACCGGCGAACCCTGGGCCTACGACGCGCAGCGGTACGAGCGGGTGGCGGCGGCCCGCGACCGGGAGCAAGGCCTGATGGTGGAGTACCTGGCCGGCGCGCAGTGCCGGATGGAGTTCCTGCAGCACGCCCTGGATGACGCCACCGCTGCCCCGTGCGGGCGCTGCGACGTGTGCTCCGGCCCGTGGTACCCCACCGAGGTCCCGGTCGATGCGGTGCAGTCGGCGACCGGCCGCCTGGCCCGCGCCGGGGTGCCGATCGAACCGCGCGCGCAGTGGCCCTCCGGGATGGCCCGCCTCGGGGTGGAGGTGAGGGGCAAGATCCCACCTGCGGAGCAGATGGACCGCGGCCGGGTGGTGGCGCGCCTGTCCGACCTGGGCTGGGGCCAGCGGCTGCGGGCGGTGCTGATGGCCGACGACGACGCCGCACCGGAGGGCGTGCTCGCTGCGGTGGTGCAGGTGCTCGCCGACTGGGACTGGGCCACCCGGCCCGGTGGCGTGGTGGCGATGCCCTCACGCACCCGGCCCCGGCTCATCGCCTCGGTAGCCGACCACATCGGTGCGCGCGGTAAGTTGCCGTTCCTTGGCACCCTGGATCTCGTGGACGGCGGGCCGGTGGGCGAGGCGGGCGGCAACAGCGCGTTCCGGCTCGCGGGGGTATGGCAGCGGTTCACCGTGGGCCCCCAACTGCGGGAGCACCTGACCAGGCTGCACGGACCGGTGCTGCTGGTGGACGATCTGGTCGATTCCCGGTGGACCCTGACCGTGGCGGCCCGTGAGCTTCGCCTCGCCGGCGCCGATGCGGTGCTGCCCCTGGCGCTGGCTGCGCAGGGCTGACCGGTCGCGGACCGTCCCACTGCGGACCGCCGTGCTGACCGTCCCGCTGCGGTCAACGAGGCAGGTTCAACTTCATGCCCTCGTGGCTGGCGACGAAGCCCAGGCGCTCATAGAAGCGCACCGCGTCCCGTCGGCGTTTGTCCGTGGTCAACTGCACCAGCGCGGCTCCGCGCCGGTCGCAGTAGTCGATGATCCAGTCGAAGAATCCGCGGCCCAGGCCCTGTCCGCGATACTCCGCGCCCACCCGGACGGCTTCGATCTGGCCGCGCAGGGCTCCGCCGCGCGACAGTCCCGGGATGAAGGTGACCTGTGCGGTGGCCACCACCCGGTCCGGCGCGCCCGCTGAACCACCCGGCCTCCCGCCGTCGTGCCTGCCGCCGTCCTGCACCCCGTCGAGCGCCACCAGGAGGACCTGGTTCGGGTCGGCGTCGATCGCCTCGAAGGCGTCCTGATAGCCGGTGTGCGAGGCGTGGGTCTCTCGATCCTTGCCGAGCACGTCGTCGGTGAGCAGGGCCACGATCTGCTCCAGGTCGCCGTGCCAGGCACGGGCGATCGTGATCCGTGCCGCGTCCAGGTGCACCGATCCCAGAACCTCACGCCGGTCACCGGGGTGATCCGCTGCGGCGGCAGCCTGCTGTGCTGGCGGTTCATCGATGTGATGGGGCACGGGACTCCTTCTCCTGGGTTCGGCCTGGCGGCCGGGCGACCGGGCTGCGGGCCGCATCGGCCATCGCGAGGGTAGCGAAGGGTTGCTCAGAACGAGGCGGACCAGGCCACCTCGACGTCGATCAGCAGCACGATCCGGTTGTCGCGCTCCGGGTAGGGTGCGCCGGTGTAGGCACGGGCGATCCGGTCGATGATGGTCCAGGCTTCCGGGCCGTCCACCCGGCGGGCCACCCGGCCGCGCACACTGGCCATCAGGTAGGGGTTGTCCGCCGCCGCGAGGGACAGCGCCACGCGCGGATCGCGGCGGACGTTGCGGTCCTTGATCGAGTCCGGGATGGTCAGGACCGCCAGTCGCTCGTCTTCCACTCCTACCCACACCGGGACCGTGGTGGGGCGGCCGTCGGGCATCAGGGTGGCGATGTGCGCCAGGTTCGGCGCGGTGAACAGGTGGCGGACCTTGCCGAGCGGCGTGTCCTTCGGTGTCTGTGCCGTCACGGCAACTTCGCGCGTTGTCACGGCAGTTCCGTGAGGATGTCGGCCCGCCCGCCGTAGGGGAGTTCGGGCCAGTCCGCCAGCAGGTCGATCGCGGCGTCGAGGTGCGGGACGCGCAGGACGGAGATGCCGAAGACGTCGCCGGCGTAGTCCCCGGTGCCGGCGGAACTCACGGTCCGGCCACCGCTGAGGGCGAGCGTCTGTTCATGTTCCGGCCGGCTGCGTAGGCGCGCCACCCACTCCCACAGGGCGCGCTCGTTGGCGGCGGCGTGCTCGCCCGGGACCTGGCCCCGGCGGTACTGGATGAGGACTCGCATGGCTTCTTTCCGTTCCGTGGAGGAGGACGACGTCGTGCTTGCGGTTTGCAAGTGAAAGTAGTAGTATCGCTTGCAGAACGCAAGTGAAAATCGGATCGATTGCCCGACGGGGCCGGCAGGCCCAACGGACCCGACGCGGGCCCAAGCCGGCCAAATGCAGGACCGACGCAGGCTCAACCGGGCTCGATGCGGGCGCGTGAGGAGGTGGACCGATGTCCCAGTCGCGATCGGGCTGCCCGATCAATATGACGGTGGAACTGCTCGGCGACCGGTGGAGCCTCCTGGTGATCCGCGACGTCATGTTCGCCGATCGGCACACCTTCGCCGACCTGCACGAGGGGTCGCAGGAGGGGATCGCCACGAACATCCTCAGCGACCGGCTCAAACGGCTGGTCGCCGCCGGTGTGTTGCGACGAACCCCACTGCCGGGCAACCGCAACCGGGTGCGCTACGACCTGACCGAACGCGGCATCGACCTGGTACCCGTGCTGACCGCGATCGGCGGTTGGGGGGCGCGGCACCTGAACGTGGATGCCGAGTTGTGCCGGGTGGTCCAAGACCTGCAGGCCGGTGGGAAGAGCGCCGAGCACACACTGATGCAGCAATTGCGGGACCGGGACCTGGCCACTGCCTGATGTGGCGCGACCGCGCTGCCGTACGTTGTGGCGCGACCGCGCTGCCCGGACACAGAACACGAGGAGATCGACCATGCCCACCTACGGCCACGCCGTATCGTTCGGCGTCCTGATCGACGCCGGCCCCACCCCGCAGGGGGCGGTCGATCTGGCCGTGCGCGCCGACCGGGCGGGCCTGGACCTGGCGCTGTTCGCCGACGGGGCGGATGAGGTAGACGCAGCGGGCGACCCGTGGGCATTGGCCACCTGGGCTGCCGGTCGTACCGAGCGGATCACCCTGGGTGTGGCCGGGCTGTCCGTCGCAGGCCGCCCGCCGTCGGTCCTGGCCCGCGCGGCCGGCAGCCTGAGCCTGCTCTCCGGGGACCGCGTGGCGGTCTCGCTCGCGACCACGGCGGACCCCGAGGCGCTCGCCGATGCCATCGCGGTCGTGCGCGCCGTGCTCGACACCAGCGTCGATCAGGCTACCCACCGCGGGCGCCAGCACACCATCACCGGGGTGCAACCCGGTCCGGTGCTGGACCGGGAGGTGCCGTTCTGGCTGAGCGGTTCCGATCCGGACGCCGCGGACCTGGCCGGGACGGCCGCCGACGGGCTGCTCATGAACCTGGACGAGGCAGGCGGCGCCGACGGGCTCGCCCACCTGAACACCGTGATCGACGCCGCCGCGGCCCCCCGCGGCCGGGACCCGCGGGAGATTCGCCGGCTGGTGACCCTCACCCCGCCGGGGCAGGGCTCGCCTTCCCGACCGCAGGTCAGGGCATGGATCGAGGACCTGGTGCGCCTCGCCGTCGACCATGGGGTGAGCGGGCTGCTGCTGCGCGCCCCCGCCTCGCCCTACGGGAGTGCCGATGCGGTCGACGACGCTGCCGATGCGTTGCTGCGGGTG
>CALKWS010000020.1 GCA_938004115.1 uncultured Ruaniaceae bacterium | reverse complement strand
CCCCGAGGGAGTGCGCGGCATACGTACCCACCACCGCATGCGCCGCGCGGGGGCTCACGGGTGGGCGGGCGCGAGCGGGACCGGCCCGTCCGCGGGTCGGCCGAGAGCGCGCAGGTGGCCGGCCGGTGCGTCCCAGTGCGGAAGGTCGACGACGGCGAGGGCGGAGGTCGGTATCCGCGTCTCCGTGGCGGTGAGGTGCTCCAGCAGTTCCTCCAGCGCCGGGTTGTGGCCCACCAGGAGCGCGGTGCGGATCGCCGGCGGCAGGGCGGCGATCACCCCGCCGAGCGCAGCACCGGAGAAGGTGTAGACCGCGTCGTCGAACTGCACCTGGACCGCCCCGGGGAACTCGGCCTCCAGCAACTTCCAGGTCTGGCGCGCACGGGTGGCCACGGATACCACCGCCAGGTCCGGTGGCGGCAGATGCTCGGCCAGCCACGTACCGGTCGCCGGTGCCTGGCGCCGGCCTCGGGGTGCCAGCGGTCGGTCGCGGTCGCCCACGGGCTCGCTCCAGTCGGACTTGGCGTGCCGGACCAGGATCAAGGTGTGCGCCACGGTGGCCTCCTCTCGTGCGGCAGCCTAGTGCGGCGCTCGCGGCCCGGCAGGTTCGGCTAGTTGGCCTTCCGGCGGGCGAGCGCCCCTGTTGGGCATCGCGAGCCCTGCACGGCACACCGGCGGGTGAGCACTCGGTACGGACTACCGCACGCGGTGGGTCCGGGTGGACACTGAAGCATGGCGGAGTGCTGCGACCCACGCGGTTGCGATGAGGTATTCGGCACCAACTTCGCCCGGCAGATGGCGAAGCGGTTCCGGCGGCGCGGCCTGGATGCGACAGCCCGACGGATGGTCGACTTCCTCGCCGCCGACGGCCTGCGGGGTGCCACGGTGCTCGACATCGGCGGCGGTGTGGGGGAGATCGGCATCGAGTTGCTCAAGCGGGGAGCCGCGAAGGTCACCACTCTGGAACTGTCGGCGGCGTACGACGGCGAGGCTCGCCGACTCGCGGAGGAAGCAGGTGTGTCGGACCGGGCGCACCGGAGGGTGGCCGACCTCGCGGCATCGCCCGAGGAGGTCGGCCCTGCCGATCTCGTCGTGCTGCACCGGGTGGTCTGCTGTTATCCGGACTACGTCCGATTGCTCAGCGTCGCCGCGAACCACAGCCGCAGGCGGCTGGTGTTCAGCCATCCGCCGCGCCACGCGTTCAGCCGTGTCGTGGTCACGCTGCAGAACGCGGCGCTGCGGATCATGCGGCAGGAGTACCGCGCGTTCGTGCACCCGCCGGACGCGATGGCGCAGGTCGCGATCGACCAGGGCATGCGCAGCGTGCTGGTTGCTGGTGGGACGGTCTGGCAGGTCCGCGGCCTGGTGCGGTGAAACCGCCGGGTGCGGCCGGGCGGCGCACCCGGTCGCCCGGCAGGCGCCGGGTCATGGCCCCGCGAGATGTGCCGCGAGGTAGCGCCCGGTCACGCTCTGCTCGTTCTCAGCGATCTGGTCCGGGGTGCCAGAAGCGACGATGCGGCCGCCGGCCTCACCCCCGCCGGGACCCATGTCGACCACATGGTCGGCGTTGGCGATGAGGTCCAGATCGTGCTCGATGACGATCACCGTGGCGCCGCGGCCGGTCAGCCGCTGCAACACCTGCAGCAGGGTGCGCACATCCAGCGGGTGCAGGCCCACGGTCGGCTCATCGAGCACGAACACCGCGTCGGAGTGGTCCCGATGCAACTGCGTGGCGAGCTTGAGCCGCTGTGCCTCCCCGCCGGACAGCGCCGGGGTGTCCTCACCGAGGGTGAGGTAACCCAGCCCCAGGTCGACCAGCGCCTCCAGCCGGCGCCGTACCCTCGCAAGGTTCCCGACGACGTCCAGCGCCTCCCGGGCGGTCAGCCCGAGCAGGTCGGGCAGCGCCAGCCCGTCCCGGCGGATCTCCCGTGCCTGCGGTGCGTACCGGGAGCCGTCGCAGTCCGGGCAGGGGATGTCCACGTCGGGCAGGAACTGCACGTCCAGGGTGATCTGCCCGGTGCCGCCGCAGCGCGGGCAGGCCAGGGAGCCGGTGTTGTAGGAGAAGTCCGAGGCGCTCAGCCCGCGGCGCTGTGCCTCCGCGGTGGCGGCGTAGGCCTTGCGCAGGTCGTCGTAGATCCCGGAGTAGGTGGCCACGGTGGAGCGGACGTTGATGCCGATCGGGGTGGCGTCCACGGTGTGCACCCGCTTGATCCCCGGTGCTTGCACCGACCGCACGTGCGCGGGCAGGTGCGGTGCGCCGTCGTCCGCCGCAGCAGCGGCCTTGAGCGCCGGGATCAGCGACTCCAGCACCAGGGTGGTCTTCCCGGACCCGGACACGCCGGTGACGGCGACGAGCCGCCCGCGCGGCAAGTCGACCCGCAACGGGTGCACGGTGTGGATCGCGCCGGTGGCCAGCGTGATCCGGCCCAGATCGAACATCGCGGACTCCGGCGCCCGTTCCCGGACGATCACGGGTTCATCGCCGGTGAGGAAACCGCGCAGCAGCGAATCGGGGTCCCGGTGCAGGTCCGCGGGCGGACCCTGGGCGATGACCCGGCCGCCCTCGGCGCCCGACCCGGGACCGATCTCGATCAGCCAGGACGCCGCGCGGAGCAGATGCACGTCGTGGTCCACGAAGATCACCGAGTTCCCGCCGGCCAGCAGGTCGTCCATGATGCCGAGCAGTCCGTCGATGTTCGCCGGGTGCATGCCGATCGAGGGTTCGTCGAGCACGTACAGCACGCCGGTGGTGCGGTTGCGCACCGCACGGGCCAGTTGCACCCGCTGGCGTTCGCCGGTGGACAGGGTGGCCCCGGCCCGATCCAGGGTGAGGTAGCCCAGGCCCAGGTCGAGCAACCGCCGGGCCATCGTGGTCAGGGCGTCGATCAGCCCTCGGGCCATCTCCTGCATCTCCGCTGGCAGGGTGGCGGGCACCGTGGTGGCCCAGGTGAGCACATCCTGCAGCGTCATCGCGGTGACCTCGGCCAGGTTCACCTCGCCGATCCGCGGGGCGAGCGCCCGTTCGTTGAGCCGGGTGCCGGCACAAGTCCCGCAGACCCCCTCAGTGAGGAATCGGGAGACCCGGGTGAGCCGTTTCTCGTCGGTGGCCCGCTTGAGTTCCTCGGTGACGGTCAGGCGCGCGTTGCGGAAGGTGAAGTCCAGGTTGTGCACCCCCTTCTTGGAGGTGACGGTGATGGGCTTCTTCTCCTCCGGCCCGTCCAGGACGATCTGGCGCTCGGCGTCGGTCAGGTCGCGGTAGGGCACGTCCGTGCGCACCCCGAACTCGCGGGCGATCGCCGGCTGGACGTTGAACCCGAACATCTGCCAGGGCAGCACCGCGCCGTCGTCGAGCGACTTGGATTCATCGGGCACCAGCGCGGCGTCGTCCACCTCGCGCACCACCCCGGTGCCGGTGCAGGTGGGGCAGGCTCCCTCGGAGTTGAAGGCCAGTTGCTCCGCGCCCGGGGGGCTCACCATGACGCCGCACCGCGGGCAGTGCAGCGGGACCTCGGCGGCCACGTCGATCGTGGGCGCGATCCGGTGCCCGTTCGGGCACAGGTGGGCGGCCAGGCGGGAAAACATCAACCGGAGCACGTTGAGCAACTCGGTGGAGGTGCCGAAGGTGGACCGCACGCCGGGCACCCCCGGACGTTGGTGCAGGGCCAGCGCGGCCGGGACGTGCTCCACCGAGTCGACGGCGGCCCTCGGCGCGTGTGCCATCCGGCGCCGGGTGTAGGTGGACAGCGCCTCCAGGTACCGGCGGGAACCCTCGGCGTAGAGCACGCCCAGGGCGAGGGAGGACTTGCCCGACCCGGACACCCCGGCGATGCCGACCAACTGCCGCAGCGGGATGTCCACGTCCACGCCCTTGAGGTTGTGCACGCGGGCGCCGCGCACGCGGATGTGATCGGGGGATGAGGTCACGGGCCTCCTTCGCGCGCGGGCACAACGGCTCAGCCCATCCTCACGTAAGCCGGCGCGCGGCGCAGCCCGCCGGCAGGTGTCAGGCTGCGCGAGGGTCAGGTGCGAGGCGCGCCGCGCGCGTGTTCAGATCCTGCCGTCGGGCCCGCCCCGGTCGGAAGCGTCGAACCAGGACCGCCGGCCGGGAAAGTCCAGCTGGGTCCCTCGATCCACCTGGGGCTCCTGGCCCAACTGGGCCTCCCGGTGCACCGTCCTACGCTCGGAGGTCTCGCCGTCGGGCAGTTCGAACGAACTGGGCAGCGGGAAATAGCGCTGCAGGAAGTCCTGGACGAGTTCGCCGCGATGCTGCCCGTCCACGGCGGGGGAGTCGTTCAGGCAGAACACGTCGAACCGGCGCTCGCGCAGCAACCGCCGCAGCCGGGCCGCCGCCCGCGGGTGGGCCAGGTCCAGGTACAGCGACGCCAGCCGGCCCGGCACCGCCTTGCCCAGCCCGTAGGCGTAGTAGTGGTGCAGCGCCGAGGCGATCGACAGGTCGTCGGGGTGGCGGAAGGGGGAGGCGGACACCCGGGCGAAGAGCTCCGGATGGTCGGCCTCCATCTGCTCCAGCACCGACTTCAGTTGCGGGTGCGGGGTGTGCTGGAACAGGTTCGTCACCCGCCGGCCGAACATGTCGGCGATCAGGTCGCGGTTGTTCTTCGCCGCGCTCATCACCGGCACGTCCTCGGCGTGGTGATCCTCGGCGTCGATCAGGGCGGTGGAGGTGAAGAACTTCGCCAGGCCGTTGCCGTGGAAGAACAGGCTGGGCGCCACCGGGCGGCCGAAGAACACGTCGTCGTTCAGGTACAGGTACCGCTCGGACAGGCCCGGGATGTGGTGCAACTGCGACTCGATCGCGTGGGAGTTGAACACCGGCAGCACATCGGGGTCGGTGAAGATGTCCCGGTGGTCCACCAGGTGCAGCCGCGGGTGGTCGGTGTCCAGCCACTCCGGCACCTGCCCGGCGGTGACCAGGTGCACCGTGCGCACCCAGGGGGCGAACATCTCCAGCGACCGCAGCGAGTAGCGCAACTCGTCGTGGGAGCGGTAGCGGGCGGCGTGCGTGGCTGCCTCCTGGATCTGCTGTGCGCGGGTGAACCCCAGGGCCTGCAGCCGCTGGGCGTTCCACTCCGGGTCCGACCCGTCCACCCAGGTGTAGACCACGTCGATCGGGCCGGTGACCTCGAACAGGTGCGGCAACCGGCCCACGTCCACCGCGCCGCGCTCCACCGCGGCGTGCCACTGCGGCCCGGTCAGGTGCGGGGTCCAGGTCTGCCGGCGCGGTGCCACCAGCGTTGCGGACCGTTCGGCCGGGGCGGGGCCGGCGTCGGCGGGTTCGGTCTGGGTCCACACCTCCACCTCCACGCCCACATCGCGCCCGAGCATCGCGCCGGCCGGGCCGGGGATCCGCCGGTACAACCGGAAGCCGCCGTGGTGCTCGGCGAACCGGGCCAGGCGGCGAGCGCGCACGCGGGTGCCCCGGGCTTCGTGGTCGTCCAGCGGCAGGGCGCGCCAGGTGTGGTCCAGGTCCGCGGCCAGGGCGGCGGTGGCGGCGGGCAGGTCGGTGTGACGCACGACGACGGTGGCCGGCTTGCCCAGACCGGCCGGCAGCACCGTGGCGGGGACGCCGTGCGCGCGCAAGACCTCGGTCACCCGGGCGCGGCGGATCTCCTCCTCGGCGGCGTGGTCGTACTCCACCTGGCGGGCCGGGTGGGCGAAGTCCTGGGCGTCGGAGGTGGCCAGCGAGCCGGGGTTGGGCGCCGCGGGCCCGGGCACCTGGGGCATGGGACGTCTGCTGACCCGGTCGGCGGCGGCCAGGCGGCGAGACAGCCGACGGCGTAGCGCGGCGGGCAGGGCGGCGGCCAGCCGGCTGCGCAGCACCGAGCGGCGGTCGCGACGGCGGTGGGCAGGTGGGGCATCGCCGTAGAGCAGCAACTCGTTGCCCATCTCATCGACGGTGTACTTCGACTCCAGGGTGGTGGGCTGGCCGTGGTCCTCGACCACCACCGTGGGGTCCACGCCGGCCAGTGCGGGAGTACGTGCCCTCATCTAGTACCGCCTTTCTGTTGTCGCGCATCCGCAGTGAGCGCCGCTGGGGTCAATGCGGCGTGCTCCAACCACAGAGCCATGTCCGGCATCTCGACAGTGCGGGATACCGGGGAACGCGCATCCACGGCGAAGGCCCCGCGTGACGGGGCCGCCGGTGCGCCGGAATAGACCAAGTATACCCCCTTGGGGTACATCTGTCACGTCCGGATCGGCGGTATTCCAGGCGAAAGTCCCCGTCAGCCGGCCGAGCGGGCCTACTGCCCTGCTTCCATCGACGCCCGCCACTCGTCCAGTCCCTGCTGCACCTGGGCGTCGGTGCGGTGCTGGGTGCGCGTCATGATCGTCCACCGCACTCCGAAGGGATCCTGGATGGAGGCGAACCGGTCTCCGGTGACGGCGAAGTCGGCCGGCTCCTCCCGGACGCGCGCGCCCCGTTCGCGCGCCGCGGCCAGGGTGGCATCCACGTCCGGGACGTAGACCGCCAGGGAGAAACTCACCTCGTCGGTGCCCGGATCGCTGGCGCGGGTTGCGAACGCCGGGTTCGGGTCCATCACCGTGAGCCGGCCCCGGCCGAAGTCCAGGT
>CALKWS010000019.1 GCA_938004115.1 uncultured Ruaniaceae bacterium | reverse complement strand
GGCATGGGCGGCTGCGCGATGATCGGCCAGACGATGATCAACGTCAAGGAGTCCCGGGCCCGCACGCGCATCTCCACGTTCCTGGCCGGGGTGTTCCTGCTGATCCTGGTGGTTGGCTTCGGTGACATCATCGGGCAGATCCCGATGGCCGCCCTGGTAGCGGTGATGATCATGGTCTCGGTGGGCACGTTCGACTGGCACTCCATCCGGCCCGCCACCTTGCGGCGGATGCCGAAGAGCGAGACCACCGTGATGACCGTGACCGTGGTGGTCACCGTGGCCACCGGGAACCTCGCCTACGGGGTGCTGGCCGGGGTGGTGGTCGCCGCGGTGATGTTCGTCAACCGGGTGGCGCACCTGACCCGGGTGGTGGAGGTGGACCGCCCCGATGAGAACACCCGGGTGTACGCGGTGATCGGGGAGTTGCTGTGGGCCTCCTCCAACGACCTGATCTACCAGTTCGACTACACCGGGGATCCGGAGAACGTGATCATCGACCTGTCCGAGTCGCACATCTGGGACGCCTCCACCGTGGCCACCCTGGATGCCATCACCACCAAGTACGCGGAGAAGGGCAAGACGGTGACGATCACCGGCCTGAACGAGGCCAGCGCGGAGCGCCACGCCCGGCTGGCGGGGCACCTCAACGGCAGCACGTAGCCCGGGGTCGGGGGCCGGCTTGCTCGGGCTGGGGGCCTTGGGTCGACGTGCGGCGGGTGGGCGTGCTGCGGCTCAAGCGGCGCCGCGCACCGCGTAACGGACGTAGATCGCGCCGTTGCCGAATCGCCGGTGGTCCAGCAGTTCGAGGTCCAGCCGCCCTCCCCGGGGCAGCGCCGGCTTGCCACCGCCCACGACCACGGGGCACAGGAGCAGCACGCACTCATCGACCAGGCCGTGCCGGAACGCCTCGGCCCCGATCGTCGCGCCGCCGATGCTCAGGTCCTGCTCGGAGGCCTCCTTGAGATGCTGCACCGCCGCTGGGTCGAACTCGCGCTCGATGCGCGTCCGCGCCGTCGAGACCTCATCCAGGGTGGTGGAGTACACGACCTTGTCCGCCTCCCGCCAGATCGTCGCGTACTCGCGGAGGACGGCCGGTTCGGTCGCCAGCCAGTCGTCGCTCTCCCACACGCGCATGGTCTCGTACATGCGGCGGCCGTATAGCGAGGTTCCGATGCGACGCTCGTGATCGTTCCAGAAGGCGTGGACTTCGTCGTCGGGCACGGACCAGTCAAAGGCGCCGTGCTCGTCCTCGAGGTAGCCGTCGAGGGAGGCGTTGGCTGCGTAGATCAGTTTGCCCATGTGTGCCTCCGGCCGGACGGGTGCTCCAGACTGCAGCCCGACCGCGGCGCCGTCAAGGGCCCGCGTGTTGTCGGCGCTGGTGGTGCTGGTGCTGGTACTTCAGCGTGACGGTGGGCGAGGATCTCGGTATGACCTCCGCCCCCCACCCCTCGACCGCTGCGTTCACCCTGCGGCACTGGGCCGTCCTGGCGTGCGTGGCGTTGATGTGGGGTTCATCGTTCCTACTCATCAAGATCGGGCTGGAGGACTTCCCGCCGGCCACGGTCGCCTGGTTGCGCATCGCGTTCGGGGCGCTCGCCCTGGTCGCACTCCCCGCCGCGCGCGCCCCTGCGCCATCGTGGTGATGGACGGCTAGTCGCCGTACTCGGTGTGGTCTGGATGGGTGTGCCGTTCATGCTGCTCACCGTCGCCCAGCAACACATCCCCTCGGCGCTGGCCGGCATGATCAACGGCGCCGCACCGTTGTTCACTGCCGCCATCGCGGCATTGTGGTTCAAGCAGGCGCCCGGCTTGCGACTACTGGCCGGCCTCGGGGTGGGCTTCGCCGGCGTGCTCGCCATCGGCCTGCCCAACGTCGAGGGCACCGCGAGCCTGTTCGGTGTGGTCCTGGTCCTCGCCGCCACCGCGCTCTACGGCGTCGCATTCAACTTGTCGGGTGTGCTGCAATCGCGCAATGGTGCACTGCCGGTGATCTGGCGGGCACAACTGGTGGCGCTCGTCGTTGTGGCGCCGTTCGGTGTGCCGGGGTTGGTCGGGTCCACGCCGAGCCCTCGGAGCGCCCTGGCGATGGTCGCCCTGGGCGCGCTCGGCACCGGCCTCGCGTTCGTGCTCTTCACCGGGCTGGTGGGCCGGGTCGGCGCACCGCGGGCCGCGATCACCAACTACGTCATGCCCGTGATCGCCCTCGGACTGGGAGCCGGGCTGGCCGGGGAGAGTATCGCAGCGCTGTCACTGGCCGGTGTCGTGCTCGTGCTCCTCGGTGCTTATGTCGCCACGTCCGCCCGCCGCGGTAGAAGCCGCAATAGACGCACTGGCCAGAAGGGGCCGCCCGCGCTTACGACGCCGCCGACCTGACGAAATCGCCATGGAACGCTCGGCGGTGATCTTCGGCGAGTCCGCGATAGTTGCCGAGGACATCAGCCCGAGCCCGCCGGGCAGGCCGGTGCGTGACCAGGGGTTCAGAAGCAACCGGCGACGAGTGCTCCCAGGTAGGGCAGGTTCGCCGCCAGCGTCACCAGCGTCAGCGCACTCAGATACGCGGTGGCCAGTAGCGCGGGCCAGTGTCCCGCGTGCGCCGGCTCGGGGCTGAGGAGGTGCCCGATGCGATGGGGCCCGGTGGCGTGCAGGGCGCCGGCTGGGGCGCCCGCCAGGGGCGCGGCCGGGGCGGATTCGCTGAGGCGAAGCAATGCGCTGGCCAACGCGGCGGTACCGGTGCGCCGGCGGGCAGCATCATCGGCGGCAATCTCGAGGTAGTGGGGAAGCGCTGCGGACGCGGCCGCGATGGATGGCACCCAACGCAGGTGATGCCCGACGGCGGAGACCACGGCCAGTAGCAGGTGGTGGCGCTGGCGTAGATGGGCCTGCTCGTGCTCGAGTACGGCGCGCAATTCTTCACCGGTCAGCACGCGCAAGGCCGTCCGCGACAGGACGATCCCGCCGTGGCGGGCCGGCATCGCGAATACCTGCGGCGCCGGGTCGTCGATGAGCAGCACCGAGCGGCCGTGCACCCGCGCGTGCCGCGCGCCCCGGTGCACCGCTGCGGCGGAGCGTGCGGTTGCTCGCGCGCGCTGCATTCCTCGCCGTGCCGCAGCGGCCAGCAGTCCCGCCGCGGCCAGTGCCGGCAAGGCGAGGAGTATCACCGTGGGGACCCCGGTGTACACCGCAGCCGGTTGGCCCCAGGGGTTGGCCGCCGCCAGGCACTGTTGACACACCTCGCCGGCGCGGCCGGGAAGCAGCACGGGTCCGGTGCTCACCCAAGCGAGCAGCGGCCCGATGGACAACAACGCCAGCGGCCAGGCCAACACGCTGGCGGTCAGCGCCAGCGCCGCCAGCCTCGGAACATGTGCCAACGCCGGGGCCGACCGGCGCAGGAACCACGGCCCGGTTAGCGCAGTGGCCAGCAGAGCGAGCGGCACCACGGCGATGAGGACCATCGCGCTCACGGGGCGTCCGTCGTTTCCTCGTCCAGCAGTCGGCTATCAGCCGCCGAATCGTGCTGCTGCAGGTACTGGCGCAACAGGTCCCGGTCCTGGGTCGAGAGAGTGTCGACGAAATGCAGGATCGACGCGGCACGGTCCCCACTGGCTGCTAGTGCATGACCGATCGCGGTTGCGGCGAGTTCCTGCCGGCTCACCCTCGGGTGGTGGAGCACGAAGCGGCCCTGCCGCTGGGCGCCGACCAGTTCCTTGCGTTCCAGGTTACGTAGGACGGTGGCGATCGTGGTGTAGGCGGGATCGCTGGGTAGATCGTCCATGATCTGCCGGATGGTTGCGCCTCCACGGTCCCACAGCACATCCATGACCTGGGCCTCCAAAGCGCCCAACCGGACCGGCTGATCGGACGCTGGGCTTGGCAGATTCATCGGATTGTGAGCCTTTCTACTTTCCTGCGTACCACTTCAGTATCCCCCATGGTTACTATGTTTGATAGTCGAGTCGTTGGTCTACCCGGAAACCCCTCGCGCGTCCACGTGTCGTGCCACCGGTGAGGGCCCTTGAGGAGGTTGAGTGGCACAGCATCGCAGTCGGCGCCCGTGGGTGCTGCCAACGGTAGTGGTGGGCGTCGTGGCGTTGCTACTGACCATGGTCGTCGTCTTACGGGACGGAGGACAGGAGGAAACAGGGCCCGGCACCTTAGCGGAACAGGGCGGCCCGCAGGATGACACCGCCATGCCCGGGCAAAGCCCCCAGGGCGCGCAATCACCAACCGAGGAGCCCCCGCCCCCGGTTGGCCAGGACCCGCTTGCTCAAGGACCGCCGTCGCATATCGAGGGTCCGGCGGAACCGGATGCCTCGGGCGCCGAGTCCCGGGACCCGGGGGAACTCCTCGCCGCTGGCCCGCCGGACGCTCCGGTGGTCCTCGTGGTCTTCTCCGATTACCAGTGCCCGTTCTGCGCACAGTGGAGTCACGAGACGCTGCCGGTGATGATGGAGCACGCTGAGGATGGCGATCTGCGCATCGAGTGGAACGACGTGAACGTGTTCGGGGAGGCCTCGGAACGGGCCTCGCGAGCCTCGTATGCCGCTGCGTTGCAGGGTGGTTTCTGGGAGTATCACGACGCGTTGTTCCCACAGGGTCAGATCCGGCCGGAGAGCGAACTGAGCGAGGAAGCGCTGGTGTCCCTGGCCGGCGACCTGGGGCTGGATGCCGAGCAGTTCCGTTCCGACATGCACGACGCGGACACCGCTGCGCAGATCGAGGAGAACGCCCAACTGGGCCTGGACATGGGGGCCTACTCCACCCCCTCCTTCTTGCTCGGCGGGGAGGCGATCGTGGGCGCCCAACCCACGGAGGTCTTCACCGCCGCATTCGACTCGGCCCTCGCGGCCGCGGAAGGGAACTAAGCCATGGAAATCGGAATGCTCACCGCGTTCATCGGTGGCACCCTGGCGTTGCTGAGCCCCTGCGGTGCGCTGTTGATGCCGGCGTTCTTCGCTTCGGCGATCGGCTCCGGGCCACGACTGTGGCTGCACGGCATCCTGTTCTATGCGGGATTGGTGCTCGTCCTGGTGCCCCTGGGCCTTGGCGTCGGGGCGATCGGGATGGTGTTCGGTGCCTACCGCGAGCCGATCATCATCACGGCCGCCCTGATACTGATCGTCCTGGGCGTGGTGCAGATACTGGGCCTGGGATTCGATCCGGCCAAGTTGCTTCCCGGTGCCGATGGATTACGGGCCCAGGCCAACGCGCGCAGCGGGCTGGTCAAGACCGTGCTGCTGGGTGCGGTCAGCGGCCTGGCTGGTTTCTGCGCGGGTCCCATCCTGGGCGCGGTACTGACCGTGGCGGCAACGCAGGGCAGTGCCGTGGCCGGAGGGGTGCTCCTGGCCGCCTACGGGGCGGGCATGGTGGTACCGCTGCTGGTGCTCGCCTCGGTCTGGAACCGGCTGGGACAGCGCGGGCAGGCAATCCTCCGGGGCCGTGGCTTCACGCTGTTCGGCCGACAGTTCCACACCACCTCGGTCGTCACCGGAGTCTTGATGGTGGCCGTCGGGGTGTTGTTCTGGACCACGAACGGGTTCGTCGGCACGCCGGCTCTGCTGCCCACGAGCACCCAGGCGTGGCTGCAGAGCCGTACCGCTATGCTGGCGCACCCGGTGCTCGATGTCGTGGCCATCCTCCTGGGCGCCGCCGTGGTGCTGTGGCTCTGGATCCGCATCCGGCGCCGGCATGCCGAGCGTGCCGCCGCAACACCTGAGGTCGCCGTCGGGCCGGTGGTGGGCGCACTCCCGCAGGACTCCGTACCGCGGAAGGGAGCCGGGCGCAACGCGCAGGACCCCTCGGCAGCGGCCGGAGAGGACCGGTTGTGAAATCACGGGCGCCGTTGATCGTCGCGATGGCTGCCGCGCTGGTGCTCGTGGGCTGTTCGGCCCCGAACAGCGAGTCCGAGCCGGCGGGAACCTCCGCAGCCGTCGAGGACGGTAGCCAGGACGAGGCGGGCAGCAACAGCCAGGGGTCCGGCGAGCACCAGGTCGACCCGGATGACACGACCGCCGCGGAGCAGTACGAAGACCTGCTCCGCACCCCGGACCCGGACCAGGATCCGTTGCCGGTGGTGAGCGTCGAAGATGCGCGGTTGCCGTATCACCTGGAAGGCCGGGTGCTCGTGGAGGGTCCGTGGGATGTGCTCCCGCAGGAGCGTAACGGCACCTTCCTGGCGCCGCGCGAGCGTGATGGTGCTCTGGACTTCACCGCGGTGGACGCCGAGGGTGCCGTGCTGTGGACCGCTCAGCGCCCGGCCAGTTGCGCCGGTTTCGCTGTCACCGGCTCGGAGAACGGGCAGGATCTGGCCGTGCTCACCGATCTGACCTCGAGCGAGGAGTCTCTTTCCGAGACCACCGCAACCGCTTATGACCTGCACTCCGGTGCGCAGGTCTGGGGTCCGGTGCCCGTCGATGGTCCGCACGTCGGTCCCGGCCTGGTATTCAGCGCACCGGGTGATGCTCCGATGGGAGCGATGGGTGCCCGGCTCGTGCTCGACGGTGCGAGCGGCGAGGTGGTTGCCCAGGAGGTGGACGACGGCGTGCACATCCTCGGCGTCGGGGACAGCGGTGATAGCGGGGACGTGGTGGCGCAGTACGACGACGCACACATCCTGGGAGAGTACGAGGGCATCGTTCTGCTCGTCGAGGGTGACGACCTGGTAGCCCTCGACGCCGACGAGGCCCGAGTGGAGTGGCGCTTGACGGAGCACGGATGGAAGGGATCTGATCTGGCTCCCGCGGCCGGAGCGCGTCCGGGTGGTTCGCTCGCCTTGCTGCAGACCGCCCCCGGCTCCCAGGCCGCGATCGACCTCAGCGTTGGTTCGGTCCTAGCCGAGGACGTCACCGACATGGGGACCGACCCGGCCACCGGCACCCACGTGCTGGTGGAGGACGACCACGTGCGTGCCTACGACGCCGACGGCGAGGAACTCTGGGCGTACCTACTTACCGGTCCCACAACGATCACCGGCACCGGCGGAGTGATGGTGTTCCTCCGCACCGATGAGACGGTGCGGGTGCACAACGTCCTCACCGGTGAGGTCGCCGAAGCCTACGATCCCGACGGCGAGGGAGAGATCCTGGTCCCGGCGCAGATCTCCGCCGCTGGGGCAACCGTCGTCGTCGCCGAGGATGGCTATCGCCTCGTGACCGTGACCCCCGACGGCACCGATCAGGAGGACGGCGACGGTACTACTGGCCAGGACGAATAGCCCATCCCGGCTGGGGCCCCGCGGAAGGCGACGGATCAGGCAGCGCGTGGGCGCGGCGGTACGGGACAGGAGACCTGCCCGCGCAACCGGGCCACTACGGCGACACCGGTGAGCGCCATCGCGCCCACGGCGAGGAAGGGCTGGATCGGGGTGAAGTACGTGATCGCACCGGAATAGCCCAGGGCCAGCAGGGCGATCTTGTTGCACACCGGGCACCCGACCGCGAACCAGGCGAGGACGCC
>CALKWS010000018.1 GCA_938004115.1 uncultured Ruaniaceae bacterium | reverse complement strand
TCCCACCCGGTGACGGTCACCGCACCCGAAGGCATCTCCTTCGCGGTGGAGTCGCCCACGAAGTTCTCCGTGTCCGGGATCGACAAGCAACAGGTCGGCGAGGTCGCGGCGAACATCCGCAAGCTCCGCAAGCCCGAGCCGTACAAGGGCAAGGGTGTGCGGTACGAAGGCGAACAGGTCCGCCGCAAGGTCGGAAAGGCTGGTAAGTAAGCCATGGCTGTGTCCATCAGGGGAACAGGCAAGCGCAACGCCCGCGCCCGCCGGCACCTGCGGGTGCGTAAGCGGGTGCAGGGGACCGCGGAACGGCCGCGTCTGGTCGTCAACCGCTCCTCGCGGCACATGGTCGCCCAGCTGGTCGACGACACCACCGGGACCACGCTGGTCTCCGCCTCCACCCTGGAGCCGGACCTGCGGGCCTCGGAGGGGGTCAAGACCGACAAGGCCCGCCGCGTCGGTGAGTTGATCGCCGAACGGGCCAGGGCCAAGGACATCGAGCGCGCCGTGTTCGATCGCGGCGGCAACCGGTACCACGGCCGGGTGGCCGCGCTCGCCGACGGCGCACGTGAAGGAGGTCTGTCCCTGTGACCGACCGAACCCACACCAACAAGCAAAGGAATCGATGATGGCTGCACCGCAGCGCAGTAGCAGTGGCAGCGCCCCGGAGCGCACCAGTGAGCGCCGGGACCAGCGCAGCGCCGATGGACGTGGTGGCGGCCGCCGGGACCGTCGCGGTGGAGACCGCCGGGGCGGCGGTGAGGACCGCAACTACATCGAGCGAGTCGTGGGCATCAACCGCGTCTCCAAGGTGGTCAAGGGCGGGCGCCGGTTCAGTTTCACCGCGCTCGTGGTTGTCGGCGACGGCGATGGCACCGTGGGCGTCGGCTACGGCAAGGCGAAGGAAGTACCCGCGGCGATCGCCAAGGGTGTGGACGAGGCGAAGAAGAACTTCTTCTCCGTTCCCCGGATCCAGAACACCATCCCGCACCAGGTGCAGGGGGAGGACGCGGCCGGCGTCGTGCTCCTCCGCCCGGCATCACCGGGTACCGGCGTGATCGCCGGCGGTCCGGTGCGTGCGGTGCTGGACTGCGCCGGGATCCACGACGTGCTGTCCAAGTCCCTGGGCTCCACCAACGCGATCAACATCGTGCACGCCACCGTGGCGGCACTGAAGTCGCTGGAACGGCCCGAGGCGGTGGCGGCCCGCCGCGGCCTGCCCCTGGACCATGTGGCTCCGGCAGCGCTCCTGCGCGCCCAGGCCGCGGGCCGGGGTGAGGAGGGCGCAGCGGACCAGGACGCCGGGGACCCGGCCGATAAGAGCGCGAGCGTGGCGTCATGAGCGAACTGAAGGTCACCCAGCACAGGTCCGCCATCGGCGGATCCCAGAAGCAGCGCGACACGCTGCGGGCCCTGGGTCTGAAGCGCATCGGTGACACGGTGCAGCAGCAGGACCGTCCGGAGATCCGCGGCATGGTCGCCAAGGTGGCCCACCTGGTCACCGTGGAGGAGGTCGAGTAGGCCATGGCCGAGACGAACGAAGACAACACCCAGGCCGGCGGGCCGGTGCTCAAGTTGCACCACCTGCGCCCGGCCCCGGGTGCCAAGACCCGTAAGCAGCGGGTCGGCCGTGGTGACGGTTCCGGCCGTGGCACCACCGCCGGCCGCGGCACCAAGGGCACCAAGGCGCGCGGCCAGGTGCCGGCACGCTTCGAGGGTGGGCAGACCCCGCTGCACATGCGCCTGCCCAAACTCCGGGGCTTCAACAACCCGTTCCGCACCGAGTACCAGGTGGTGAACGTGGACCGGTTGGCGGCCCTGTACCCCGAAGGTGGCCAGGTCACCGTCGAGGACCTGGTGGCCAAGGGCGCGGTACGCGCCGGTCACCCGGTCAAGGTGCTGGGCACCGGTGAGATCGACGTCAAGGTCCAGGTGACCGTGGACGCGGTCTCCGCTTCGGCCAAGCAGAAGATCGAAGCGGCCGGCGGCAGCGTCGACCAGGCGTGATGCGTCAGCGGCGGCTCCGGGCACCCCACCGGCCCGGGCCGCCGCGGCGTGCGTGTGTGGCCGCATGCCACCGCCCGCCCCACACCGACCACGGCCAGGCACCGTTGCCAGGTAAGGTCTAACAGGACCTGACCGCCCCGGCCCACCAGTGGCCGCCGGCGGCCGATGTAGCAGGAGGACCATTGCTCAGCCCCTTCGTGCGGGCGTTCCGCACACCTGACCTGCGGCGGAAGTTGCTCTTCACGCTGTGGATCATGGCGCTCTTCCGCCTTGGCTCCTTCATCCCCACCCCCGGTGTGGACTACGGCAACGTCCAGGTGTGTATCGCCGGCCAGGCCACCGAGGGCGGCGACGTGCTCGGCCTGATCAACCTGTTCAGCGGTGGGGCGCTGCTGCAACTGAGCGTATTCGCGCTGGGCATCATGCCCTACATCACCGCCAGCATCATCGTGCAACTGCTCCGGGTGGTCATCCCCCGCTTCGAGGCATTGCACAAGGAGGGGCAGTCCGGCACCGCCGTACTCACGCAGTACACGCGGTACCTGACGATCTTCCTGGCCATCTTGCAGGCCACCACCATCATCACGGTCGCTCGCACCGGGAACCTGTTCCCCGGGTGCGGGGTGCCGATCATCCCCGACGATTCCTGGTCCACGCTGGTGCTGATGATCGTCACCATGACGGCCGGCACCGGGCTCATCATGTGGCTGGGCGAACTCGTCACCGAGCGGGGCGTGGGCAACGGCATGTCGCTGTTGATCTTCACCTCGATCGCTGCGAGCTTCCCGGCCGCGGTCCAGCAGATCGGCGCCGCCGAGGGCGGTGTGCTGAACATCGTGCTGTTCCTGATCATCGCGCTGGTGGTGATCGTGCTGATCGTGTTCGTCGAGCAGTCCCAGCGGCGTATCCCGGTGCAGTACGCCAAGCGGATGGTCGGCCGGCGCATGTACGGAGGGTCCTCCACCTACATCCCGATCAAGATCAACATGTCCGGGGTGATCCCGGTGATCTTCGCCTCCTCGCTGCTGGCGCTGCCCACGTTGGCGGTGCAGTTCGCCGACGACCAGACCGAGGGCTGGGTGCAGTGGATCCTGGCGAACCTGCAGGACCCGTCGGCGAACATCCACATCGCCATCTACACGGTGCTGATCATCTTCTTCGCGTTCTTCTACACCTCGATCACGTTCAACCCCGACGACGTGGCCGACAACATGAAGCGGTACGGCGGGTTCATCCCGGGCATCCGCGCCGGGCGACCCACCGCCGAATACCTGCGGTACGTCATCAACCGCATCACCACCGTCGGTGCGCTCTACCTGGCCGTGGTGGCCCTCATCCCCACCATCGCCTTCAATCTCATGGGGGTCACCACCCAGATCCCGTTCGGCGGCACCTCGCTGCTGATCCTGGTCAGCGTCGGGCTCGACACGGTGAAGAAGATCGATGCCCAACTCCAACAGCGTCACTACGAAGGGTTCTTGCGATGAGCAAGCGGATCGTCCTGCTCGGGCCGCCCGGAGCGGGTAAGGGCACCCAGGCGGCGCGCCTGGCCGAACACCTGGGCGTCCCCGCGGTCTCGACCGGGGACATCTTCCGGGCGAACGTGGCCGAGCGGACCGAACTCGGCCAGACCGCGCAGCGGTACATGGACGCGGGGGAGTACGTCCCCGATGAGGTGACCAACGCGATGGTCGCCGACCGGCTCAGCCAGCCCGACGCCGCCGACGGCTTCCTCCTCGACGGCTACCCGCGCACCGAGGTGCAGGTGGCCGAGTTGGACCGCATCCTGGCCGACGGCGGCCAACAACTCGACGCGGTCGTGGAACTGACCGCCAGCACCGAGGAGGTCGTGGCCCGGCTGCTGGGCCGGGCCGCCGAACAGGGCCGCAGCGACGACACCGAGGACGTCATCCGGCGCCGGCTCGAGGTGTATGCCGAGCAGACCGCCCCGCTCACCAGCATCTACGCCGAGCGCGGCCTGCTGGTGCAGGTGGACGGCATGGGTGAGGTGGCCGAGGTGACCGAGCGGATGATCGCCGCCCTGGACGCCGGCGCCGGATCCGCGCCGCGCTAGGTCCGTGGCCCGCATCGAGTACAAGTCCGCCGCCGATATCCGGCGGATGCGCCGCGCAGGCCTGGTGGTGGCCGAGATCCACGCCGCGTTGCGGCAGGCGGCCGCACCGGGGGTCAGCACCGGCGAGCTGGACGACGTGGCCCGCGGCGTGCTGGAACGGGCCGGGGCCGAGTCGAACTTCCTCGGCTACCACGGCTACCCCGCGCACGTGTGCATCTCGGTGAACGAGGAGGTCGTGCACGGTATCCCCGGGGACCGGGTGCTGGCCGCGGGGGACGTGGTGTCCTTCGACTGCGGCGCGGTCGTGGACGGATGGCACGGGGACGCTGCCTTCACCATGGTGCTGGAGCCCGCCGAGCCCGAGGACGTGGCCCTCAGCGAGGTCACCCGTGCCGCGATGTGGCAGGCGATCGCCGCCCTGGCGACCGGGGAACGTCTGGACGTCGTCGGCGCGGCCGTGGAGGACGCCGTCGGCCGTCACACCGCGGCCGGCCACCGGCCGGTGAGCATCATCGAGGACTACGTCGGGCACGGCATCGGAACGGCGATGCACCAGGCCCCCGACGTGCCCAACTACCGCACCGGGCGACGTGGCCCCCGCCTGCGACCCGGGATGTGCCTCGCGGTGGAACCGATGTTGAGCCGTGGGGGCGACGACACCCGCGTGCTGGCCGACGACTGGACGGTGGTGACCACCGACGGGTCGCGCGCCGCGCACTGGGAGCACACCGTGGCCATCCACTCCGGTGGTATCTGGGTACTCACCGCCCCGGACGGCGGCGCCGAGGAGCTCGCCGGCCTCGGCGTGCAGATCGCACCGCTGGACTGATCTGCCGGCTGGGCTGTTCTGCCCGGCTGACTTGACATGCCCGGCCGGGCCGTTCTGCCTGACAACGTGATCTGCCCCGCTGGACCGGCTTACTCGCGCCGCACTGAAGTGCCGGGTCGCCGGGCCGTCGGGTTGCGATCGCCCCGGTGCGGTGCCCGGCGCGAGTGGTGTGACCCGCCCGGTTGCGGGTGAGGCGGGGGTGAGTCGGCAGGACTGGTAGCTACCGGTACCGCAGCAGCCGCCGTCGTCCCGTTTTCGTGTGTTGTTCATCCTCCGCTCACCCCGCGTTCTCACCCCGGCTCCTCCTGCGCCGACCAGATCGCAGGTCGGAACTCACCCCTGAAAGGCGCGGAATCATCCGCTCCGGGCCTGGATGCGCCACTACCCGGAGCGGTTGACTCGGCCTCATCGGGGGTTACGCACCACCAGCATCCGCGCCGGTCGGGCGGCCTCCACGACGACGGGAGGATCATGGCCGCAACGACGCCGCCACGCATCTCCCGGGTCGGCTGCACCCCGGGAGTGACCTCCCGATGAGCGTGTACTCCGCCGTGCTCGACCGCATCGACGTCGTCGGCCGCCGTGCCGGGATGTTGCGCCAGATCCGCCCCATCGACTCGGTGTTGGCCGCCGGCATGGCCGCGATGGACCTGCTGGCGGTGGCGATCGCGGTCGCGGTGGTCACGGGGCTGACCTACTCCCCGGTCGATGCGCTGGGCGCCGGATTCGGTGCCGGAGCGGTGATGACCGTGGTGGTTGCATCCCGTGGCGGTTACCGGCGCCACCCCTGGGGTGCTCCCCGCCAAGACGTGCGGACCCTGCTCCTCGGGATCGCGACCGCGGGGATGGTGGCGGTGTGTCTGGCTTACGTCGAACTGGTGCACCTGCCCCCGCAGGTGCTGGCCAGTGCGGTGGTCGCCAGTGCGGCGACGGCGATCCTGGCGCGGGCTGTGCAGCAGACGCTGCTGCGTCGCTGGCGCGAGCGGGCGGGTCTGAGCCACCGGGTGCTGCTGATCGGTGCTTCGGAACGGTTCGCGCCGGTGCTCCCGGGCACCGAGTCGGGTGAGACCGTGCTGCTCGGTCGGTGCGTACCTGATCCGACCGGGCACGACGACGATGTGCTCGGTGCAGTGGAGGACTCACCCCGGCTGGTACGGGAGTTGGGCGCTGACACCGTGCTGGTCGCCGCCGGCGTGCTCAACGCCGAGGAACTGCGGCAACTGGCCTGGCGGTTGGAGCCGCTGGGGGTCTCGCTGCTGCTCGTGCCGGACGTGACGGACGTGGCCGCACATCGCACCGAACTGGTACCGGCCGGGGGCACCCCGATGGTGCGGATCGCCCTGGGCCCCTCGGCCACCACCAAGGTGCTCAAGGCGGTGCTGGACCGGGGTCTGGGAGCGCTGGTGGCACTGGCGGCGCTGCTGGTGCTGGTGCCGGCGATGGTGGCGGTCAAGATCACCAGCCCGGGCCCGGTGTTCTTCCGCCAGACGCGGGTGGGGGAGAACGGCGTGCCGTTCACGATGCTGAAACTGCGCACCATGTACGTCGATGCGGAGGAGCGGCTGGCGGAACTGGTGGCACACAGCGACGGCAACGCGGTTCTGTTCAAGATGCGCCACGATCCCCGCGTCACGCCCGTGGGCCGCACGCTGCGGCGCTTCTCCATCGATGAACTTCCCCAGATCTGGAACGTGTTGCGCGGGGAGATGTCCCTGGTCGGCCCGCGCCCACCGCTGCCGCGGGAGGTGGCCGAGTATGACGACCGCGCCTACCACCGGCTGTATGCCAAACCCGGTCTGACCGGCCTGTGGCAGGTCTCGGGCCGCTCGGACCTGGACTGGGAGGAGTCAGTGCGGCTCGACCTGTACTACGTCGACAACCGCAACACCCAAGACGACTTGAAGATACTCGCCCGCACTGCGGGCGCGGTGCTGGGAGGCCGCGGTGCGTACTGACCGGCCACCCCAGCACTCCCTGGACCACCGTGCGCTCGCGCCGGCTGGAGGAGGTGCGCCCTCGGACCCCCGACGGGGGCGTACCTCCGCTTGTCAGCACGATCCACGCGTCCCGGAACGGGAAGGACACCCACGAAGATGACCACAGTCGGCTACGTGCCGGGAGGGTTCGACCTGTTCCATATCGGGCACCTCAACGTCTTACGAGCGGCACGGGAACGGTGCGACTACCTCATCGCCGGCGTGGCCACGGATGAGTCGTTGATGGCGATGAAGGGCCGTGCACCGGTGATCCCGTTCGATGAGCGCCTCGACATCGTCAGCGCTCTGCGCCTGGTCGACCTCGCGGTGCCCGATCACGACCAGGACAAGCGCCTGGCCTGGCGCCAGAACCGCTTCGACGTGATCTTCAAGGGCGATGACTGGCAGGGCACGATCAAGGGGTTGCTGCTGGAACAGGAGATGGCCGAAGTCGGCGCCCGGGTGGTCTACTTCCCGTACACCACGCGCACCTCCTCCACGTCTCTGCGGCAGTTCATCCACGCTGCCAACGCTGCCGGCCCGGAGTAGGGGAGCGCCACCATGGTCCACGCGCAGAAGGACACCGCCGGTCCGGGTGCTCGGGTACCCGGGTCTGCACGGCGGGCGATGCTCGCGGTGCTGATCGCCCTGGCAATGATCACCGGGTGCGGACAGACCGCAGAACCGGACCCCAGTAGGTCCCCGGCGACCGACGACCCGGCCTCAGGTGCACCCACAGGACCGCAGGACCCCGACCGGGACGGGGCAGACCCCGCACCGGATCCGAGCCCCACCGGTTCAGGCTCGGGCGATTCCGGTTCGGGCTCAGATGATCCCGGAACCGACCCCTCAGCCACACCGGGCGGACCGGCCACTGCCCAGCCCGCCCCCGGAGGGGGCGACATCTACACCGAGGTCGCCGTGCCCGAACAGGACTACCTGCCCGCGGTCGACGTGCAAACGGCGACCCAGGTCGACGACATCGCCAGGGTTGAGGTGGTGGCCCTCAACCGCGCGGAGGTCGAGGCCCGCACGGCAGGAGAGATCAGCGGCCCCGGGATCATCGTCACCGCGGTGATACGCAATGAATCAGATGCGGACCTGGATCTGGCGCTGGTCACCGTCAACGCCGAGGATGCTGCAGGCTTGCCGCTCACCCCGATGTCCGGACCACCGGCGGACCCCTTCTTCGGCCCCCTGGCACCCGGGAGCAAAGCCGAGGCGACGTACGTCTTCGGATTGCCGCAGGGTGCGGTTGGACCCTTCACCGTCACGATCAACCCCGCACCGGACGCGGCCGTCGCCGTGTTCGGCGGCGATGCCTTCTGAGGAGCACCGATGTTCACTACGAAGGTTCCGCGCCACCGCCGGACGGCGTTGCTGACGGCCCTGGCCTTAGTCCTGGGCGGCGGGTTGCTGACCATCGGCGGCGCGGAGCCGGCCGAGGCGGCGGTGAGCCCGCTGCTGCCCCGGCCCGATGAGGTCGTGACCGCTGACGCGCTACCCACCGCCCAGATCAATGGGGTCGCCTGGGACCAGGAGATCGTGGGGAACACCGTGTTTGTGGGCGGGGACTTCACCCACGCCCGCCCTGCCGGTGCCTCGCCGGGGACCAATCAGAGCCCGCGCTCGAACGTGATGTCCTACAACCTCAGCACCGGGGTGATGACGTCCTGGAACCCGACGGTGAACGGGCAGGTACGCGAGGTCACCGCCTCCCCGGACGGCAGCCGGATCTACATCGGCGGCAGTTTCACCCAGGTGAACGGTCAGCCACGGAACCGGATCGCGGCTTTCGACACCGCCACTGGGGCCCTGATCTCCTCGTTCCGTCCCAACATCACCTCGAGTGTGCGTGGCATTACGGTCACGGCGGACGCGGTGTACGTCGGGGGGTCATTCGCGAGCGTGGGCGGACAGGCGCGGCAGAACCTCGCGGCCTTCAGACCCAGCGACGGCGCGTTGCTCGGCTGGGCACCCACCGCCAACCGGCCCGTGCACGCCCTCGATGTCACCGAGGACGGCCGCTACATCATCGCCGGTGGACACTTCGAAACCATCAACGGTGCCCCGGCGCGCGGGCTGGCGAAGATCGATGCCGTGGACGGCACGGTCGTGCCCTGGCCGGTGCTGATCTCCAACGCCGGACCGGACTCTGCGATCGACAGTGTCGAGGTCGCCAACGGCACGGTCTATGGCTCCGGGTGGCACTTCGGGCCCGGGGGAAACCAGGAAGGTCCATGGCGGCTTGACGTGGAGACCGGGGACCTGATCTGGGTGGCCGACTGCCACGGTGACACCTACGACGTGTACCCCGGCACCCATGCCCTCTATGCCGCCGGGCACGCACACTACTGCGGCAACACCTCGCTCGGGTTCCCGCAATACAACCCATGGCGATTCCAGCACAACATGGCTTGGACCCACGAGGCGACCGGAACCAATATCCGGGAGGTGCACGGGTACGCGAACTGGGACGGGCACCCCAGTCCCTCCATCCTGCACTGGCTGCCGACCACCTCGATCGGGTCGTTCACCGGGATGTACCAGGCCTCTTGGTCCGTGGAAGGCAACGACACCTACGTGGTACTCGGCGGTGAGTTCCCCCGGGTGAACGGCACGGCGCAGCAGGGCCTGGTGCGGTTCGCCGTGGCTCCGATCGCCCCCGGCAACCGGGGCCCCTCGGTACACCACGGGCAGCTCATCCCCGATCTGCTGCCGGTCGCCCCGGGCGCGGTCAAGGTCAGTTGGACCGCCGGCTGGGATATGGACGACCGCGACCTGCGCTACGAGGTGCGCCGCACCCCGGGTGGTGTGGTGGCGAGTTTCGACGCCGCCTCCAACTGGTGGCACACCCCGGGCCTGGCACACGTCGACACCGGCCTCACACCCGGACAGACGTACCGCTACCAGATCACCATCGATGACTCCACCGGCAACCGGGTGTGGGGATCCTCCCGCGAGATCACGGTCCCGACCACGGTGGAGCGCCACGACTACGGCAAAACCGTCCTCGCCGACGAGCCGACCATCTACTGGCCACTGAACGACCCACTGGGATCGAGCACCATCACCGACCATGCCGGCGGGTACCACGGAGTGCCCGGCAACGGCGTGACCTTCAACGTCGAGAACAGTCCGATCAGTGGCGATCCGGCGGTCCGTGTCAACGGCACCAACAGTGGCCGGATCCACGCCTTCGGCACCTCCGCGGCCCCCACGGAGTTCTCCGCCGAGGTCTGGTTCCGCACGGGCAGCAGCAGCGGCCGGCTGCTCGGCTTCGGTGACCTGCAGGTCGGCAACTCCGGCCACCGGGACCGGCAGATCTATCTCACCAACAGCGGCCGGGTGCACTTCGGGATCCGTTCCGACGGGGCGAAGGTCCTCAGTAGCCAGAGCCAGCACAACAACAATCAGTGGACCCAAGCGGTCGCCACGCTGTCCGGGTCCACGGCCCGGCTGTACGTCAACGGTGCGCTGGTGGCGCAACGCCATGACATCACCAACCCCGAGGGGTACATCGGCAACTGGCGCCTCGGTGGGGACAGCCAGAGCGGCTGGCCCAGCGCGGGCTCGGCGAACTTCAACGGGTGGATCGCGCACATGTCGATCTACGACTACGCACTCAGCGCGACCCAGGTCAACGACCACTACACCGCCTC
This sequence comes from uncultured Ruaniaceae bacterium, assembly GCA_938004115.1. Lineage (GTDB taxonomy): Bacteria > Actinomycetota > Actinomycetes > Actinomycetales > Beutenbergiaceae > CALKWS01. Next base: position 3,219 of record CALKWS010000018.1, on the reverse strand, counting down.
GGGCCGCACCTCCACCCTGCCCGCCCCACCGGAGGACGACTACGGAGCCGCGGTGTTCGACCAGGAACCCGACCTGTACTGGCGGCTCGGTGAGACGTCGGGATCCACCGCGGCGGACTCGGGCTGGATGAACAACAACGGGACCTACCACGGTGGTCACAGCAAGGGGCAGCCGGGCGCCGTCCTGGGCACCAGCAACTCCGCAGTTGCCTTCAACGGCAGCACCGGCTACGTGGCCTCGACCAATAGTTTCACCGACCCGCAGGTGTTTAGCACCGAGGCATGGTTCAGGACCACCAGCACCAGCGGCGGCAAGATCATCGGGTTCGGTAACCAGCGCACCACCCTGTCCAGCCAGTACGACCGGCATACCTTCATGCTCGATACCGGGCAGATCACCTTCGGGGTCTACCCGGGGGCCGAAACTCGCGTCACGTCCCCCAAGTCGTACAACGACGGTGAGTGGCACCACGTGGTCTCGACGCTCTCCCCGGACGGCATGCGGCTGTACGTCGATGGCGAACTGGTCGACTCCAACCCGAACACCCGCGCGGAAGGCTTCACCGGGTACTGGCGGGTCGGTGGGGACCGGATCTGGTCCGGTGCCTCGAGCAACTTCTTCAACGGCACGATCGACGAAGTCGCGGTGTACTCCAGGGCGCTGACACAGGAGGACGTGGTGCACCACTACACCCTGGGCAGCGGCAACGTGCCCAACGCGGCACCCGTCGCCGCGTTCGACCACGTAGCCGACCACCTGCAGGTCACCTTCGATGCGAGCGCGTCCACCGACCCCGACGGGACGATCACCGCGTACTCGTGGGACTTCGGAGACGACAACACCGGATCCGGGGTGAACCCCAGCCACACCTATGCGGAATCGGGCGCCTACGAGGTCACCCTGACCGTGACCGACGACGACGGAGCCACCGATGCCCTGAGCCGTCAGGTCACGGTCGTTGCCAACGCCGCACCCGAGCCGGCGTTCGAGGCGTCGGTCACTCACCTGCAGGCCTCGTTCGACGCCTCCGCCTCCAGCGACCCCGACGGCACGATCGTGTCCTACGAGTGGGACTACGGGGACGGTGAGTTCGGCTCCGGTGTCAATCCCGTACACGAATACGCGACCGGGGGCACCTACGAGGTGACGTTGACGGTCACCGACGACGACGGTGCGACCGCCCGGGTGACGCAGGACGTGACGGTCACCGAGCCTCCGCCGAACGTGCCTCCGAACGCCGACTTCACCGTCGTCGTCACCGATCTGATGGTCGCCGTCGATGCCTCGGACGCCGAGGACGAGGACGGCGAGATCGTGGCGTACAACTGGGACTTCGGTGACGGCACCGCTGCCTCGGGCCTGCAGGAGCACCACACGTACGCAACGGCCGGGGAGTACACCATCACGTTGACGGTGACCGACGACGACGGTGACTCCGATACCGCGACCCGGGCGGTGACCGTGGTCGAACCCCCTGTCAACGTGCCGCCCACCGCCTCCTTCGATGCCCTCACCGAGGACCTGACGGTGACGGTGGACGGCTCCGGGTCGACCGACTCCGACGGCTCGATCGAGTCGTGGACCTGGACCTTCGGCGACGGACACACCGCCACCGGCGTCACCGCCCAGCACACCTACGCGGCCGCCGGTACCTACCAGGTGACCCTGACGGTGACCGACGACGACGGCGCACAGGACACCTATGCCGAGGACGTGACGGTCACGGCACCGCCCGTCAACCAGGCACCCCAGGCTTCGTTCACCGCCTCGGCATCCGGCCTCACCGTGACCTTGGACGCGTCTGCCTCGAGCGACCCTGATGGCTCGATCGTGGCCTACGAGTGGAGCCTCGGAGACGGCGAGACGACGACCGGGACGACCCACGTGCATACCTATGCCGAAGCCGGCTCCTACGAGGTGCGGTTGACCGTCACCGACGATGCCGGTGCCCAGGACACCGATACCCAACAGGTCACGGTGCACGACCCGCCAGCTGAGAACGAGCCGCCCACAGCTGCGTTCACCGCGGCAGTCGACGGGCTGACCGTGTCCCTCGACGGGACCTCCTCGACCGATCCGGACGGCTCGATCACCAGTTACACCTGGTACTTCGGTGACGGACAGACCGCCTCCGGTAGTACCGCCACCCATACGTACGCCGCAGCCGGGACCTACGAGGTGATGCTGACCGTCGTCGACGACGCCGGCGCCGACCATTCGATCACCCGGGAGGTGCGGATCGAGGGGTCGCCGGCCCCGGCGACCTACGCAACCGACACCTTCAGCCGGACCGTCAACAACGCCTGGGGCACCGCGGACCTGGGCGGATCCTGGTCGACCAGCAACACGGCGAGCCTGTTCAACGTGAGTTCCGGGCAGGGCCACCTGCGGGCACCCAACGCCGGCTCGGGTCCGGCGATCTGGATGAACGGGGTTCTGGCACGGGACGTGGACGCCACGATCGATCTCGCGTTGGACAAGGAACCCACCGGTGGCGGCATCTACAACTCCTTCGTCATCCGGCGCACCGGGGACAGCGACTACCGGCTGGTGGCACGGGCAATGCCGACCGGCACCCAGTTGGTGCTGACGGCCACGGTCGGGGGAGCCGGACAGACCCTCGATGACACGACACTTCCGCTGGTCTACTCTCCCGGCGAGACGCTCCGGCTGCGTCTGGTCGCCGAAGGGGCCGGTTCGACCGCCCTGAGTGCCAAGGTCTGGCGGGTAGGCGATCCCGAGCCGCAGAACTGGCACGTCAGCGCCAGCGACTCCACCGCGGAACTCCAAGGACCCGGTGGCATCGGGGTTCGTACCTATCTGTCCGGTTCGACGACGAACGCCCCAGTGGTGGCTTCGTTCGACAACCTGCACGTGGGTGGAGTGGGTCAGTTGCCGGTGAACCAGGCGCCCGTGGCGGCATTCGTCAGCACCGCCGAAGGGTTGGCGGTGGCGTTCGACGCATCGGGGTCGGCTGACCCCGACGGCCAGATCGTCACCTACGCCTGGGACTTCGGGGATGGCGCCGATGGTGAGGGTGCCCAGCCCAGCCACACCTACGCCGCCGCGGGCACCTACCAGGTGACGTTGACGGTGACCGACGATGACGGTGCCAGCCACGCGGTGACCCGCGCTGTGACCGCCGCCGACGACCCACCTGCGGACGACCCGCCCGGGGACGACCCGCCCGGGGACGACCCGCCTGCGGACGACCCGCC
>CALKWS010000017.1 GCA_938004115.1 uncultured Ruaniaceae bacterium | reverse complement strand
GGCCCGATGTGGTCCGGCTGCCGCTGATCGGCCTGGGGTGCATGGCCGGGGCGGCCGGCATGGCGCGATTGCACGACCTGCTGCGCGGGCGCCCGGACGGCGTCGGGGCGCTGGTGAGCGCGGAACTGTGCTCGTTGACCGTCCAGCGCGGCGATACCTCCGGGGCGAACCTGGTGGCTTCCGGGTTGTTCGGTGACGGCGGCGGCGCGGTGGTCGCGGTGGGTGACCGGCACCCTGCCGCCGGCCTTCGCCGCGGGCCGGCGGTGGTCGACGCCGCCAGTCACCTGTTCCCGGGCACCGAGCACGTCATGGGCTGGGACGTGGGCGCCAGCGGGCTGCGGATCGTGCTCGGGGCCGAGGTGCCCGACCTGGTCCGCGACAACGTGGGTGACCGGGTGCAGGCCTTCCTGGCCCGCAGCGGGCTGGGGATCGACGACGTGGGCTGGTGGGTGTGCCACCCCGGGGGCCCGAAGGTGATCGATTCCCTGGCCACCACCCTGGGGTTGCCGCACACGGCGCTCGGACTCACCAGCCGTTCGCTGCGGGAGGTGGGTAACCTGTCCTCCGCCTCGGTGCTGCACATCCTGGGCGCCGCCCTGGACCAGGACCCGCCGGCCGGCTCCTACGGCCTGATGATGGCGATGGGCCCGGGCTTCGCCCTGGAACTGGTGCTCCTGGAGGCACGGTGACCTCCCAGACCTGTTCACCGTGCTGATCGGCCTCGTGGGGCTGGAACGGGTGGGCGAACTGATCGTGGCCAGGCGTAACGCCGTCTGGGCCTTCGCCCGCGGCGGCAGCGAAGAGGGAGCCGAGCACTACCCGGCGATGGTCATCCTGCACACCGGGCTGCTGGCCGGTGCCCTGGTGGAGGTCTGGTGGCTGGACCGCACGTTCCTACCCGTCCTGGGCCTGAGCATGCTCGCACTGGCCCTGGCCTCCCAGGGGCTGCGCTGGTGGTGCATCGGGGCGCTGGGACCGCGATGGAACACCCGCATCATCGTGGTGCCCGGCCTCCCGCTCGTGCGCCGCGGGCCCTACCGCTGGCTGCGCCACCCGAACTACGTGGCCGTGGTCGTCGAGGGGTTCGCCCTGCCGTTGGTGCACAGCGCCTGGGTGACCGCGGCGCTGTTCACGGCCGCCAACGCGGCGCTGCTCACGGTGCGGATCCGGGCGGAGAACCGGGCCCTGGCCGCGGCCGCGCCTCCGGCGAACGGACCAACCATCCCGGCCCCTGCTCGAGCGGACGAGACGACGTGGGCCGATGACACCTGATGTGATCATCGCCGGCGGCGGCCCGGCCGGGTTGGCGGCCTCGTTGTACGCCCTGGCCGCCGGGCTCTCGCCGCAGGTGCACGAACCGCGGCCCGGCGTGGTGGACAAGGCCTGCGGGGAGGGCGTGATGCCCGCCGGCGTGACGCGCCTGCACGCGTTGGGCGTGTACCCGCGCGGGATGGAGTTCGTGGGCATCCGGTACCGCGCCGCCGGCCGGGTGGCCCAGACCCGGTTCCGCGGCCCGCCCGGGCTGGGCGTGCGCCGCACCGAACTGCACCGCGCGCTGCGCCGGGCCGTCCTCGAAGCGGGCATCCCCATCCTCCCCCGGCGGGTGCGCGCGGTGCAGCAACGGCCAGACGGGGTACTGGTAGACGGCACGCCGGCCGGCTACCTCATCGTGGCCGACGGCCTGCACTCCCGGTTGCGCACCACCCTGGGCATGGCCGGACGGCCCCGCGGGCCGCGGCGCTACGGATTGCGCCAACACGTCCGGCGCGCACCGTGGACGGACCACGTGGAGGTGCACTGGTCGGCCCACAGCGAGGCCTACATCACCCCGGTGGCACCGGACCAGGTCGGTATCGCGATCCTCACCAGCACCCGGGCCCCGTTCCGGACGCAGCTGGATGCCTTCCCCGAGGTACGCCAGCTCCTGGCGGACGCCCCGCCTGCCTCCCCGGTGCGCGGCGCCGGCCCCCTGCACCAGTCGAGCAACCGCCGGGTGCTGGGACGGGTCCTGGCAGTAGGCGATGCCAGCGGCTACCTGGACGCCATCACCGGCGAGGGCATCAGCCTGGCACTGGCCCAGGCCGATGCCGCCGTGGAGGCGATCGCCACCGGCCGGCCCGGCGCCTACGAACGAAGGTGGCACCAGATCGTCCGGCGCCACCGCCTGCTCACCGGCGCCCTGATGGCCGCATCGGCCTCCCCGCTGCGGCCCCATCTGGTGCCCGCGGCAGAGAGACTTCCCTGGCTGTTCGCCGCCGCGGTGAACGAGGTGGGGCGCACCTGACCCACCTGACCGGCATCCCGACACGAACGTGCCCTTGGCCACAGGTGTAACCCAGCACCGCTATGGTGTGAGTTCCGGCAAACCGTTCACCGATGGGTGCCAGGACACCGACGTCCGACAGGGCAGGTGCCCAGGACACCGACGTCCGATGAGGACACCGGGGATCCGACCAGGACACCGGCGTCCAGCGTGATACGAACCCAGGAGGCCAAGGATGACCCAGGTACGACGAACGTGGCGCAGGATCGCGGCCACCACGGGAGTGCTCGCGATGGGCGCCGCACTCGCCGCGCCCGCCTACGCGACCGACGAGGAGGAGGCCGATGAGCAGGAGGTCGGCAACGGCGAGTACGACGGATTCGCCGGGGACAACGTCCTGACGATCGCCACCAGCCAGTCGATCGAGAATTGGAACCCGTTCATCCAGATCTACGTCATCGAACACCAGTTCCGGCAGCTCCAGTACGAACCGCTGGTGCGCATGAGCGCCGAGGACTACAGCCCCACCCCCGGTCTGGCCGAGGAATGGGAGGAGTCCGAGGACGGGCTCACCTGGACCTTCCGGTTGCGTGAGGCCACCTGGCACGACGGGGAACCGTTCACCGCCGAGGACGTGGAGTACACCTACCACATCATCGCCAACGACCCGGACATCAGCGCCCGGAACGCCGATGTGAACGAGTTGATCGAATCGGTCGAGGCCGTCGACGAACGCACCGTGGAGTTCACCTTGACCACCCCCTCGGTGAACCTGGAGGGCAGTG
>CALKWS010000016.1 GCA_938004115.1 uncultured Ruaniaceae bacterium | reverse complement strand
GCGGCGATCGGGTAACTCCATTCCTGCCCCCAGGCGGGCACGTACATGGTGGCGAACTGCTGACCCGCGGCAACCGGCGTCTCCAGGGGAGGCTCGTCATAGCGAGGTTCACCGATCCCGTCCCCGCTCTCGGGCAGGGTCGCCTCCCACGCCTCGATGCTCGCGGCCGCGGCGCGGTTGGCGACCACGTCGGTCCACCACACCTGCCACACCACGAACAGTCCCAGCAGCACCCCCAGGGTGATCAGGATCTCCCCGACCAGCCCGGCGATGCGGCTGCCGGGGGACCGACGGGGGGCACGACGGCGGGGGGCGCCGCGGGAGCCGGTGTTCCGGCCCGCAGGCGGTTGCTGGTCGGGATGTCGTTCGCCGAACAACTCGTCCAGGGCGGTCATCCGTTATCCCCACCGGGGAACGGCGCCGGGGCCTCCTGAGGCTGATATGGCTGATGACCGGGGACGCGGGCGTACTCCAGGCTGAGATTGCCCTCCACCGCCGGGATGTGCAGGTTCTCCTCCACCTCGAGCGACCAACCCAGCCTCACGGCGTCGACGTACTGCAGGTACACCTGCACTGCGGGCTGGGCGAGCACCGCGCGCTGCAGCGCCTCCGGGTCACCGACCGCGGTGATCACGTACGGCGGTGAGTAGGTATTGCCGTCCAGCAGGAGCACGTTCCCCACGCACCGCACCGCAGTGGCGGAGGTGATGCGGTGGCCCTGCACCGCGATGGCTTCCGCCCCCCCGGCCCGCAGCCCGTTGAGCACCGCCTCGATGTCCTGTTGGTGCACCACCAGATCGTCGGCGGAGAACCCTTCGGGCACCTCGTTGTACGGGGCGTCCCACAGTTCCACCTGCACCCCCGGGCCTTCCAGGGCCACCCGCCCTGCGGCCTGTTCCACGGCGGCATCCGCAGGGTCGGCCGGTCCCTGGGCCTCCTGCAGGCTGACCAGTTCCTCCACCTGCGTGCGCAGGTCCCCGACCTCCTCGGCGACCTCCTGCATGCGCTCGTTCTCATCGCGTACCAGGTCCCGCAGATCCTGGGGCTGGCGGTCGGTGGCCTCGGCGAAGATCCCGGCATTGGTGGCGAACAGCAGGCCCGCGAGCACCCCGACGGCACCGAGCGCCAGGGACGAGCGGATCGAACGAATTCGTTCCGCACGGTGCCGGTGCTGGGTCATGCCGGACAGTCTAGGTGGCAGCCCGTAGGATTGGCATAGATCCCGAAGTCGTCGACAGGAGTCGTGGGCATGCCCGAATCGAAGTCCCGGAAGAAGAAGGCCTTTACCCCACCCCCGCCGCCGGCCGAGGAGAAGCAGAATCCCACCTGGTGGGCGCCGGCGATGGTGACGCTCATGGTGATCGGTCTGATCTGGGTCGTGGTGACCTACCTGACCGACTCCCGCTTTCCCGTGCCCGGGATCGGCGCGTGGAACCTGGCCATCGGCTTCGGCGTGATGATGGTCGGCTTCCTGATGACGATGCGCTGGCGCTGAGCCGCCCCTCACCTGTCCCGCCGGCCGGTACCCGCCCGCAACGTCACCCCCACCGACCGGCCGCAACGTCACCCGGTCCCACCGCCGTCCGCAGCGTCGCCCCACCCCACCGCCGATGGGGACATCGATCGGCCTCGGCGGCGCGCAGGGCCGACAAACCACCCCCTGGGCGGCTCGAGGCAACCGCACCCTGCCCCGATCGTCCCTAGGCGCCCAGCCCCATCCACACGCCGGGGCCTCGAGCCCCGATTCTCCCCAAGGCGCCGAGCCCCATCCACACCCAGACCCCGAGCCCGGTTCATCCCCACCTGTGCACAGACCTGGGGATAGTCACATGGCTGTCATTCACAGGTGTGCACACATCTGTGGATAACTACATCGATGTAGTTCCCCAGGTCAGCGCGACATCCCTCAAGGGCCGATGTCTCCAAGAGGTTCGTTGCCATCGTTATAGCGACCGGATGCCACGACCCGGTTGCGGGCCGATGAACACCGCATGACAAACCGCCGACGTCGTGCGCACTAAGGCCGGTGCCCACCCAGGCCGGTACCCACTCAGGCCGTCCCATCCGGCAGGGCCATGCCGTGACGGCCCGCGGATCAACCCGAGCCCGGGATCAACACCACAGGGGTCAGAACCCCAGGAGTCAGAACCACAGG
>CALKWS010000015.1 GCA_938004115.1 uncultured Ruaniaceae bacterium | reverse complement strand
CACAACCCGCCAGCACAACCCACCCGCAGAACCCCGCCCGCACAACGCCGTCACCGTACGGCGTCCACAACCCGCGGGACGCGCAGGTATCCACATCGCAAGCGTCGTGGCACGCCCGTCCACAGCCACCGGTACGCGGCTCGGCGCGGAAGACCCTCGCGGCCGCACAGTGGATCGACGGCGGTGCCCGCCGATCGGTCACCGCAGCGAGGGAAGGAGGGTCCGATGGCCAGCAGTTCGGCGCGCGACCGGCACGCCCGAGCGAGGAAGGCCCGGCGCGGCACGCGGGCCGCTGCACGCGGCGCCCGTCGAGGTGATGGGGAGGCGGCGGCCCGGGCCGGAAGCACCGCGGTGGACGCACCGGGAAAGCACCCCGGCCGAGCCGAGCGCACGGTGGCGTTGCGCTCGGCGGACGCAGCGCTGATCGAGCAGGTCCGGGCGGTGTGCGAACTGGTCCAGGTCGGCGTGCTGCTCTGCCCGCCGGGTGCGGCCCCGCCGCATGCGGCCCTGCTGCTGGATTCCACCGACGAACGCGCGCCGGATCATCCGGCCTGGGAGGGCAGGGCCATTGGAGTGCGCCTACCCGCGGGACGGGACACCGGCCCGGACACTGCGCTGCACCAGGGGCGCGATCCGGCCGGGCAGGGTGCGCCGGCGGCGCTGGTGCTGCCCGAGCAGGGCGAGGAGTTGGTGCGCCGGATCCGGGCCGCGGTGCAGGTACGCCGCGCCCACGTGGTGGGGGTGCTCGGCGCTCGCGGGGGCCTGGGCGCCTCCAGCCTCGCCTCGGTGCTGTCCCGCGCGGTCGCCCAGCACCACCACCGCACGGCGCTGGTGGACCTGGACTCGGTGGGCACCGGGTTGGACCTACTGCTGGGGATCGAGGAGGTGCCCGGGGTGCGATGGGCGGACCTGACCGCACCGGCCGGGGACTATGACAGCAGCGAACTCACCGCGGCGCTGCCGGTCTGGCGGGACGTGCGGGTGCTCTCCGCGGACTGGCGCGGCGGTGTTCCCGCACCCGGCGGCGGCGCGGTGCTGGAGGCGCTGTGGGCGGACCTGGACGTGGTGGTGCTCGACATCGCCCGCCACCACGGCTGGCATCAGTGGGCGGGACTCTGCGATGAACTCGTGGTGCTGGCCGGGTGTGACGTCATGTCCGCCGCCGGCGTGCAGAGCAGCCGCCGTGCCCTGGGTGCCGCACCGGTGCGGCTGGTGGTGCGCGGCCCGGCACCGGGAGGTCTGACGGCGCGGGAGGTGGCCCAGGCGTGTGATCTGCCCCTGACCACCCAGATGCGCGCCGAACGGTCCCTGTCGGCGGCGATGGAACGAGGTGTGGCTCCCGGTGACCACAGCAAGGGCCCGTTGATGCGCACCGGTCGTGCCCTGGCCCGGACGCTGGGACTGGCCGATCCCGCCACCGCCTCATGACATCGCACACCGATGACGGGGTAGACCGCGCGGCACCCTCGGCCCGGACTGCAGGCTTGGCCCGGATTCGCGGGCCCGGCACGCCCCGGGCGGATCGCACCGACGGCGGGACCGGTGCCGACGCCCCGGACAAGCTCGGGCACATCCGCACCCACCTGGTGCGCTCCGGCGCCCCGCCCGACGGGCACACCGTCGCCGCTGCGGTACGCACCGTGCCGGGTCTGCAGTCGGACGCCGAGCGGTGGCGTCTGGCCCGTACGGCCGGCCACGCGGTAGCAGGTGCCGGTGTGCTGCAGCCGCTGTTGGAGGACCCCTTGGTCACGGACGTGCTGGTCAACGGCCCCGGGGAGGTCTGGGTGGACCGGGGCCACGGGCTGGAGCAGACGCAGGTAGCGGGGCTGGGCGACGTGCGCCAGCTGGCCACCCGACTCGCCGCGGCCGCGGGGCAACGCCTGGACGACGCCGCACCCGTGGCGGAGGGCAGGTTGCCCGACGGCACCCGGGTCCATGCGGTGCTCGCCCCGCTGGCCACGCGCGCCGCCGTCATCTCGCTGCGGACGATGCGCCGCCAGGTGCTCTCCCTGCGGGACATGCGCCGCAGCGGGTTCGTCGATCGGGCGGGCACTGAGATCCTGGCGCAATTGGTTCGCGTGCGGGCCAACGTGATGGTCTCCGGGGCGACGGGTGCGGGCAAGACCACGCTGCTGGCGGCGATGTTGTCGCTGGTCCCGCACGACGAACGGATCGTGTGCATCGAGGAGGCGGCCGAGTTGATGCCCGACCATCCGCACGTGGTGCACCTGCAGGTACGCCGTCCGAACGTGCAGGGCGCCGGCGGTGTGGGCCTGGCGGACCTGGTCCGTACCGCGATGCGCATGCGCCCGGACCGGCTGGTGCTGGGGGAGTGTCGCGGCGCGGAGGTGCGGGAGGTGCTGGGGGCGCTGAACACCGGGCACGACGGCGGATGGGCCACCGTGCACGCCAATGCCGCCGGCGACGTGCCCGCCCGGCTGGTGGCGCTGGGCTCCCTGGCCGGTCTGGCCCCGGACGCGGTGGCCGTCCAGGCCGCCAGCGCGGTGGACGCGATCGTGCACCTGCGCCGCCACCAGGGCCGGCGCTATGTGGACCAGATCGCGGTGCTCACCCTCGATGACCACGGGGTGATGCAGTGCCCGGTGGCGATGAGCGCCGGATCCGGCGGCACACTCCAGCCCGGGCCGGCCTGGCCGGTGCTCGCCGCGCGCCTGGACGGGGGCTGAGGGGTGGGGACCCACGTGCTGGTGCCGGTGCTGCTGATGCTCGCGGCTCTGTGCTGGACCTTGCCGGGGCGCCCGCTGCCTCGCGATGACGGCGGTGCCTCGGGCCGGAGTCCGGGCCGCCGCGACGCCGCCCCGGGCGCTGCGGGACGCCTTTGGGCATGGGTGCGCCAGCGGGCGCCGTGGCTGGCGCGTGCGCACGGCCGGTCGCCGCTGGATCTTGGGGCTGTGCTCACCGAGGTTTCCGCACGACTCGAAGCCGGTGCGTCGGTGCCCGCCGCCTGGGCGCTGACGATCCCGGAGGCTGACGAGCACGCCTCGGCTCTGGACGCGGACGGGGTGCCGCCGGCGCTGCGCCGGTTGCGGCGTCGTCGTCCCGGCCTGCGCCGCCAGGACCACGCTGTGCTGATGCACCAGGTGGCCGGGGCAGAGGTGGCATGCCGGGTGGCGCACACCCTGGGCACACCGCTGGCCGGGGTGTTGCAGGCCTGCGCCGAGGGGGTCTCCGAAGCCGGACGGGCCCGAGCCTCCCGCCGATCGGCGATGGCGGCCCCACGGGCCACCGCCCGGCTGCTGGGCTGGTTACCGGTCGCCGGACTCGTGCTGGGCAGTGCCTGGGGTGCCGATCCGCTGCGCGTGCTCGTCGACGGCGGGTGGGGCACGGCCGCGCTGATCACCGGTGCGGTGCTGATGGGCGCCGGGCACGTCTGGGCGGGCAAACTGGTCCGCAACGCCGAACGGGTGGGCTCGTGAACGCCCTGTGGTGGGTCCCGGTGCTCGCGATGGCGGCCGTGCTGCCCTGGGCGTCCCGGCGCATCGTTGCCGGCCCGCCGCGACCGGGTTCGGCCATGCCGCCGGCATCCGCAGGATCAACGGGCGGGGCCGCAGCGACGGCGGGCGGTGCCGGTAGCACCCGGTCGTGGTGGAGCACCCGCGCCGCGTCGTGGCGACCTGCCCCGCAGCCGGGGGAGGTGGACGCGGCGGTGCTCGCCGACATCCTCCGCGCGGCGATCCAGGCCGGTGCGTCCATCCCTACTGCGCTGATCGCCGTGGGCCGGGCGTTGCCGGGCGCCCGGGGACGTCAGTTCACGCAGGTGGCCGCGACCCTGCGCCTTGGTGGCACCTGGCAGGCAGCATGGGAGCACGCTGACGCGGACCTGCACGTCCTTGCGCGGGTGCTGCAGCCGGCGTGGGACGACGGCGTCGCCCCCGGTGCCCTGTTGACGCACGCGGCGAACGACATCCGCCGGCGACGGGCCGACGCGGCTCGCGAGGCCGCAGCACGCCTGGGTGTGCGCCTGGTGCTACCGATGGGTCTGTGCTGGCTACCGGCGTTCGTACTGCTGGGCCTGGCGCCGGTGCTGCTGTCCACCGGCGGGTCGCTGTGGCCCTGAGTCCCTCAGTGACCGAGTCACTGAGTCGCTGAGTAACTGTGGCCCTGAGTCACTCAGTCTCTGAGTCACTGGGTCGCCGAGTCCCTGTGGCCGGAGCATTGGCCCTGAGGCTCCCGGGCACCCGGGCGGCCCCGCCGTCGGTCCCGTCCGCGGCGCCGTCCACACCGGGGACCTGACCCGCGGCCCCGTCCACACCCTCTGCCCCGCCGGCGGCGGCAACGCTGCGCGACGCCGCACAGTGAACAGGTCGCGTCCACCGAGGGTGTGGATGCGGAAGGGAGGACACCATGAAGGTCTCACGCGCTGGAGCAGAACTCCGGCGCCGCTGGCTGGCAGTGCGCCGCACTGCGGATGCCGGAATGGCCACGGCCGAGTACGCGATCGCCACCCTGGCGGCGGCCGCGTTCGCCGGGGTGTTGCTGCTGATCCTGCGGTCCGATGAGGTGCGCGGGTTCCTGACCAGCATCATCCAACAGGCGCTGTCGGTCTCGGGCTGACCATGGCCCACCCACGGCACCAGCGGCAGCGCGGATCGGTCACGGCCGAACTGGCGCTGTGTCTGCCCGCGGTGGTGCTGGTGCTGTTGCTGGTGGTGACCCTGGGGGCGGCGTCCGTGACGCAACTGCGCTGCACGGACGCCGCCCGCGCCGGCGCCCGCGCCGCGGCCCTGGGGCACAGCACCGCACAGATCCACCAGATCGTGGCCGACCGCGCCGGGAGCGACGCACAGGTGCAGATCGAGCCCTCCGGCACGCAGGTGCGCGTCGGGGTATCCAGACCTCTGCTCAGCCAGTGGTGGGGAACGTGGCACATCAGCGCCGAGTTCTCCGCCGTGGTCGAACCCAGCACCAGCGATGAGCCCTGACCGTTCCCCTCCGTCCCGACCCGGGCGCCGCTGCCCGGGTGTCCGCACGGGTCCGGGCGGGACCGAGCGCGGCTCGGTGACGGTGCTGTTCGCCGGTGTCGTGGTAGCCGCGCTGCTCCTGGCGCTCGCGTTGGGTGGTCTGGCGCGGGCGACCCAGGCCCACGCCCGCGCCCAGGGGGTGGCGGACCTGGCGGCGCTCGCCGCCGCCCGGGAGGTGGCCCACACCGGCGGACCCGGCTGCGCGGTGGCCCAGCAGGTGGTCACCGAGCACGGGGCGCAGTTGGCGGGGTGTGAGATCGACGGGGTGATGGTGCGCGTGGACGTCCTGGTGCCGGTCGAGCCGCTCCCGGGCTGGGCCACCTCCGCCCGCGCCGGAGCGCGCGCCGGACCGGTGGGCTGGCACTGAGCAGCAGCACGGTCGCCCGGCCGGAGGAGCGGCTTCGCGACCCGTCCCCCGGCCACGTGAGGTCAGGGCCGGGGGATGCTGCTGGTCTTGCGCCGCAGCGTGACGGTGATCATCCTCGGGCCCCTGGTGGAGTTGAGACAATCATCGGGTGACAGCGGCAGCGGAGGTGGTGCTCCACGGGCGGACGGACCGGCTGGTGCATCTGCACCGGATCCCGGCCAAGGCCCCGCGGTACGGCACCTGGCCGCACTGGGCCGACCCGGAGGTCGTGGCCGCCTACCGTCGGCGCGGCATCGACCGGCCGTGGACCCACCAGGTGGAAGCCGCCGAGGCCGCCTGGGCCGGCCGGCACGTCGTCCTCGCCACCGCCACCGGGTCGGGCAAGTCCCTGGCCGCCTGGCTCCCGGCGCTGTCGGCGATCCGCGCCCCGGTGACCGGCACGCGGATCTCCAGCCTGCGCCGTCGGCCCTCGGCGCTGTACCTGAGCCCCACCAAGGCGTTGGCGGCCGACCAGCTGCACGCCCTGGAAGGGCTGCTCTCCGACGGGGCGATCCGGGACGTGCGGGCCTCCACTTGCGACGGCGACACCCCGCTGCCGGAACGGGACTGGGCCCGGGAACACGCCGACATCGTGCTCACCAACCCCGACTTCGTGCACTATGCGATGCTCGGGGCGCACCGCCGCTGGGACCGGCTGCTGCGCGGACTGCGCTACGTGGTGGTCGACGAGTGCCACGCCTACCGCGGGGTGTTCGGCGCGCACGTGTCCCTGGTACTGCGTCGGCTGCTGCGGATCGCCGAGCACTACGGCGCCACTCCGCAGGTGATCATGACCTCCGCCACCACCGGGGACCCGGCCGCCACCGCCGAACGGATGCTCGGGGTGCCACCCGGACAGATCCACGCCGTGGTCGACGACGGCGCCCCCGCGGGGCAGCGGACGATCGCGCTGTGGCAGCCTGCCCCGGCCGAGACCCCGTGGAGCGCGGACAAGGACACCGACGACGACGAAGGCCCCCGCCGGTCCGCGCTGGCGGAGGTGTCCGAACTCCTCACCGACCTGATCCGCGCCGGGCACCGCACCCTGGCGTTCGTCGGCTCCCGCCTGGGCACCGAGGTGGTGGCCGACCACACCCGGAAGGCGCTGGCGGCCGACGCCGCCGGCCCCGGCCCGGCCGCGGTGGCCGCCTACCGGGGCGGGTACCTGCCGGAGGAGCGCCGGGTGCTGGAGCACCGGCTGCGCACCGGTGACCTGCTCGGGCTGGCCAGCACCAACGCCCTGGAACTGGGCGTGGACATCGCCGGGCTGGACGCGGTGCTCATCGCCGGCTGGCCTGGCACCCGGGTGTCGATGTGGCAGCAGGTGGGTCGCGCCGGGCGCGCCGGCGCGGACGGGTTGGCCGTGCTGGTGGCCAGCAACAACCCGCTGGACACCTACCTGGTGCACCATCCGGAGGCGGTGTTCGACGCCGAGGTGGAGGTGACCACCTTCGACCCGGCCAACCCCTACGTGCTCGGCCCCCACCTGTGCGCGGCCGCCGCCGAGGCACCGTTGACCGAGGCGGACCTGCACCGGTTCTCCCTGCCGGACACCACCGTGCTGGACGCGCTGACCGCCCGGGGACTGCTGCGCCGTCGGGCCCGGGGTTGGTTCTGGAACTACGCGCGCCCCGAGCGCCCCACCGACCTGACCGATCTGCGCGGCGGGGGCTCGACCCAGGTGCAGGTGGTGGAGGCGGCCACCGGACGGGTGCTGGGCACCGTCGATGAGACCCGCGCCGACGCCAGCGTGCACACCGGGGCGATCTACATCCACCAGGGTGCCACCTACCGGGTGGAGGCCTACGCCGACGACGTCGCCCTGGTCGAGGCCGCCCAGGTGCCGTACCGCACCCGCGCCCGCACCGCGAAACAGGTGCGGGTGATCACCACCCGTGACCAGCGCAGTTGGGGGCCGGTGACCTGGGCCTACGGTGACCTGGAGGTGGTCTCCCAGGTCACCGGGTACGACCGGCGCCGCCTTCCCGGGATGGAGATCATCGGCTCCTACCCACTGGACCTGCCCGAACGCACCCTGGCCACCACCGGGTGCTGGTGGTCGGTGCCCGAACAGGTGCTCACCGACGCCGGCATCGGCCCCGGGGACCTGGCCGGTGCGTTGCACGCCGCCGAACACGCCGCGATCGGGCTGCTCGGCCTGATCGCCACCTGCGACCGCTGGGACATCGGCGGGTTGTCGGCGCCGCTGCACGCCGACACGTTCGCCCCCACCGTGTTCGTCTACGACGGGTTGCCCGGGGGCGCCGGGTTCGCCCAACGCGGGTTCGAGGCAGCGCCCACCTGGATCCGCGCCACCCGGGACGCGATCGCCCAGTGCCCGTGCGCCACCGGGTGCCCCTCGTGCGTGCAGTCCCCCAAGTGCGGCAACAACAACTCCCCGCTGGACAAGGGGGGTGCGCTGGCCGTGCTCGGTCTGCTGCTGGACGCCGAACGCTCCTGAGGCTGGCGCTGAACGCTCCTGGGTTGGGCTGACGCCGGGGCCCGCCGAGCGAACTGACGCCGGGCCCGCCGAGCGGGCCGGACGCCGCCGTCCGGAGTGTCATCGCCGGCCGGTGACAGAAGATAGACTCGGCGCGATCCGCCCCGGCCCCGCCGCCGGCTACTACCACCGCTCTCATAGAGGAGAATGCATGTCCACGCTCGATACCACGAGCTTCGTGATCGTGTCGGTGATCGTGCTGATCGCACTCGCCGCACTGGCGATCGCCGCGGTCCTACGCGGCCAGGTCCTGGCCGCCGATGAAGGCACCCCAGCCATGCAGTCGATCGCACAGGCGATCCAGGAGGGCGCCCGGGCCTACCTGAACCGGCAGTTCAAGACGTTGGGCCTGTTCGCCGTCATCGTCTTCGCCCTGCTGTTCCTGCTACCCGGTGACATGGCCGTCAAGGTGGGCCGCGCCGTCGCCTTCCTGTTCGGCGCCGGGTTCTCCGCGGCGATCGGGTACCTGGGGATGTGGCTGGCCACCCGCGCGAACCTGCGCGTGGCCGCAGCCGCCACCCGCCCGGACGGCAACGCCGAAGGTGCCCGGATCGGCTTCCGCACCGGTGGTGTGGTGGGCATGAGCGTGGTGGGCCTGGGCCTGCTGGGCGCCGGCGTGGTGGTGCTGATCTTCCACAGCGACGCGCCGTTGGTGCTGGAAGGGTTCGGCTTCGGCGCGGCCCTGCTCGCGATGTTCATGCGGGTCGGCGGCGGGATCTTCACCAAGGCCGCCGACGTGGGCGCGGACCTGGTCGGCAAGGTGGAGCAGAACATCCCCGAGGACGACCCCCGCAACGCCGCCACCATCGCCGACAACGTCGGGGACAACGTCGGCGACTGCGCCGGGATGGCCGCGGACCTGTTCGAGTCCTACGCGGTGATGCTGGTGGCCGCGCTCATCCTGGGCCGGGCCACCATGGGCGAACAGGGCCTGATCTTCCCGCTGATCATCACCGCCATCGGCGCCCTGGTCGCGGTGCTGGGCGTGTTCATCACCCGGGTGCGCGGGATGGAGTCCAGCCTGAAGGCGATCAACCGCGGCTTCTACCAGTCCGCGGTGATCGGGGCGATCCTGGGCGGGGTGGCCGCGTTCATCTACCTGCCCTCCACCTTCGCCGGCCTGACCGCGGGCTCGGTGGACCTCACCGCCCACCCCGGCGACCCGCGCCTGGTGTCCGCACTCGCCGTGGTCATCGGCGTGGTGCTGGCCGGGGTGATCCTGTGGGTCACCGGCTACTTCACCAACACCACCTCCAAGCCCACCAGGCACGTGGCCGAGACCTCCCGCACCGGCGCCGCCACCGTGGTGCTCTCCGGCATCGGGGTCGGGTTCGAGTCGGCGGTGTACACCGCCGGCATCATCGCCGCGGCGCTGTGCGGGTTGTTCCTGCTCGCCGGCGGGTCGGTGTGGCTGTCGCTGTTCCTGATCGCCCTGGCCGGCTGTGGTCTGCTCACCACCGTCGGGGTGATCGTGGCGATGGACACCTTCGGCCCGGTCTCCGACAACGCCCAGGGCATCGCGGAGATGTCCGGTGACGTGGACGAGGCCGGCGCGCAGATCCTCACCGACCTGGACGCCGCCGGTAACACCACCAAGGCCATCACCAAGGGCATCGCGATCACCACCGCGGTCCTGGCCGCCACCGCCCTGTTCGGCTCCTACGCCGACTCGGTCAGCGTGGCCATGCGCGACCTGGGCGTGGACATCGGCGCGATGCACGACATCGTCGCCTCGATGATCTCCTACGAGATCATCTCCCCCATCACCCTGGTCGGGGTGATCCTGGGCGCCGGCACCGTGTTCCTGTTCTCCGGGCTGGCCATCGACGCCGTCACCCGCGCCGCCGGGGCGATCGTGTACGAGGTGCGCCGCCAGTTCAAGGAGCTGCCCGGGATCATGACCGGGCAGACCCGGCCGGAGTACGGCAAGGTCGTGGACATCTGCACCCGCGACTCCCTGCGTGAACTCATCACCCCCGGACTGCTGGCGGCGTTCGGCCCGATCGCGGTGGGCTTCGGCCTCGGTGTGGGTCCGCTCGCCGGGTTCCTCGGCGGTGCGATCGCCGCCGGCGTGCTGATGGCGGTGTTCCTGGCCAACTCCGGTGGCGCCTGGGACAACGCGAAGAAGATCGTGGAGGACGGCGCGCACGGCGGAAAGGGGTCACCGGCCCATGAGGCCGTGGTGATCGGTGACACCGTGGGTGACCCGTTCAAGGACACCGCCGGCCCGGCGA
>CALKWS010000014.1 GCA_938004115.1 uncultured Ruaniaceae bacterium | reverse complement strand
CGGCGGGCATGTCGGACTGCTATGGCCCTATGCGGCGGCGATCGCTGCCCGCGGTGTGTACGTCGTGGTGCCCGATCTGCCCGGGTACGGGCGCACCCGCACCGCCCGGCCCGGACGGGTGCGCTACCACGACTGGGTGGACCTGGCCGCTCGGGTCGTGACGGAACAGCGCAAGGCACACACCGGCCGGCTGGTGGTGGTAGGGGCCTCGATGGGCGGACTGCTCGGATACGACGTGGCCACGCGCACCGGTGTGGTGGACGGGCTGGTCGCGACGTGCCTGCTCGACCCGAGCGACGCACGAGCGCGGCGGGCGATGGCCCGCCCGTCCTGGCTCGGCCCGATCGCCCCGGCACTGCTGACGGTGATCGCCGGGCCGCTGGCCGGTGTGCGGGTGCCGATCCGGTGGCTGGCCAAAATGGACGCGATCAGTAACGACCCGGCCGTCCGGGCCGCGGTGCTGACCGACCGGCTGGGCGGAGGCAACCGCATCCCGTTGGGCTTCCTGCGCACCTTCCTCACCTCCCGGCCCGCGGTGCCGCCCGAGCGCGCAGACCTACCCGTGGTGCTGGCCCACCCGGCCGACGATCGCTGGACGCCGGCGGCGGTGTCGATGCCCTTCTTCGACCGGCTCGCCGGCCCCGCCGAGGTCGTGCTGCTGGCGAACGCAGGGCACCTGCCGGTGGAGCAACCCGGCGCCGCGCATCTCATCGAGACCGTCGTGGCCATGGCCCGCGGCCGGTAGGCCCCGGTGAGCGATCGCCACCGTGACGGTCCCCACTTGGCCGCGCGCATCTCTTCTATGCGTCAGAGGCTGCGTGTTACGGTGCCCGGTCGCCGCCCCTTCGAAAGGAAACCACTCATCGTGACGAGGAAACTCCTGACCGCCGCGGCCTCCGCCGCCTGCCTGGTCGCGCTGGCAGCGTGCGCGGACTCCCCCGAACCGGAGGGCGCCGAGCAGGCTCCCGGCGTCGAGCAGCCGGGCGAGACGCCGGAGATGCCCGAGATGCCCGAGCCCGACGTCGAGGACGTCCCGGACGTGGTGGCGACCGTCAACGGCACGGACCTGACCGGGGAGAACTTCATCACCCTCTACCAGGTGCAGTTCCAGCAGATGGCGATGCAGGCGCAGATGTCCGGGGAGGAACCGGACCAGGAGCAACTGCGCGCCCAGACGCTGGATTCGATGATCGAGGCCGAGTTGCTGGTCCAGGACGCTCGTGATCGTGGCTATGAGGCGACCGACGACGAGGTGCAGGACATCCTGGAGCAGACCGCCACCGCCAATCAGATGGAGTCGGTGGATGAACTGATCGAGGCCTACAGCGAGCAGGGCGTCACCGAGGAGTTACTGCGTGAGGATGCCCAGACCCAGATCCTGGTCGAGGAGCTGATCGAGAACGACATCGAGGTGGCCGAGCCCACCGACGATGAGATCGCCGAACTCTATGACTACATGGGTCTCGGTGAGGGCGAGGGCGGGGAAGAAGGACCCACCCTGGAGGAGATCCGCCCCGAGCTGGAGGCCCAGATCCTCAACCAGAACCGCGGCGAGGCGATCAGCGCCCACGTGGCGCAGTTGCGCGAGAACGCCGAGGTCGAGTCCTACCTGTAACGCGGCGCCCGACGGCGCAACACGC
>CALKWS010000013.1 GCA_938004115.1 uncultured Ruaniaceae bacterium | reverse complement strand
ATGAACCCGTTCCAGCACGGTGAGGTGTTCGTCACCGAGGACGGTGCCGAGACCGACCTGGACATCGGTCACTACGAACGCTTCCTGGATGCCGACCTGAGCGCCGAGGCGAACGTGACCACCGGGCAGGTCTACTCCACGGTGATCGCCAAGGAACGGCGGGGGGAGTACCTGGGCGACACCGTGCAGGTGATCCCGCACATCACCGATGAGATCAAGCGACGGATGCGTGCCCAGGCCGACCCCGGGCCGGGTCAGCGGGCCCCGGATGTGATCATCACCGAGATCGGCGGCACCGTCGGGGACATCGAGTCGTTGCCGTTCCTGGAGGCGGCCCGGCAGGTACGTCAGGACATCGGCCGGGACAACTGCTTCTTCCTGCACGTGTCCCTGGTGCCCTACCTGGGTCCCAGCGGGGAACTCAAGACCAAGCCGACCCAGCACTCGGTGGCCGAGTTGCGCAGCATCGGTATCCAGCCGGACGCGATCGTCTGCCGCGCGGACCGGGACATCCCCGAGTCGGTGAAGAACAAGATCGCCGCCATGTGCGACGTGGAGCGGGAGGCGGTGATCACCTGCGTCGACGCCGCGAGCATCTACGACATCCCCAAGGTGCTGCACGCCGAGGGGCTGGACGCCTACGTCACCCGGCGCCTGGACATCCCGTTCCGGGACGTGGAGTGGGAGCAGTGGCACACACTGCTGGACCGGGTGCACCGGCCCGCCTACGAGGTGGAGATCGCGGTGGTGGGCAAGTACGTGGATCTGCCCGATGCTTACCTGTCGGTCACCGAGGCGGTGCGCTCCGGGGGCTTCGCGGAGAACGCCCGCGTGATGTTCCGGTGGGTGCCCGCCGATGAGTGCCTGACGCCGGAGGGCGCCCGGCGGTCGCTGTCCGGGGTGGACGGTGTGCTGGTGCCCGGCGGCTTCGGTGTGCGGGGGATCGAGGGCAAGCTGGGCGCCCTGCGGTGGGCCCGGGAGAACCACCTGCCCACGCTGGGCCTGTGCCTGGGACTGCAGTGCATGGTGGTGGAGTACGCCCGCAACGTGCTGGGCCTGGAGGGCGCCTCCTCCACCGAGTTCGACCCGGACACCGACCACCCGGTGGTCGCCACCCTCGCCGAGCAGGAGCAGTTCGTCGGAGGCGAGGGAGACCTGGGCGGAACGATGCGCCTGGGCTCCTACCCGGCCGTGCTCGAGCCCGGCTCGTTGGTGGCCCGGACCTATGGCACCGAGCACGTCACCGAACGGCACCGGCACCGCTACGAGGTGAACAACGCCTACCGTGCGGACCTGGCTGCCGCCGGCCTGCGGGTATCCGGACAGTCCCCGGATGCGGCGCTGGTGGAGTTCGTGGAACTGGACGCTGAGGAGCACCCGTTCTACGTAGCGACCCAGGCCCACCCGGAGTTCAAGTCCCGCCCCACCCGCGCCCACCCGCTGTTCCAGGGACTCGTCGGGGCCGCGCTGGATCGCCAGCGCCAGGGCAGGCTGGTCGAGGTGGAACCAGCCTCCGTGGAGGACTGAGCCGGCCGCGCCCGCGTGCGGGGGGATGATCGACGGCGGACCGCACCCGAGCAGTGGGAGGATCGTGGAGACCGAGGGGCCGGAGCAGGAGAGCGGTGCGGCGCACCGCGCCGCGGTGAGCGACACGCCCGCCGACCTGCCGGCAGGTGACCTGCACCGGATCCACCGCGGTGCGGTCTTCGACCTGGTGAGCCAGGAGGTGAACCTCGGCAAGGCGGGCCGCGTGGTCCGGGAGTTCGTGCGCCACCCGGGTGCGGTGGCGATCGTGGCCCTCGACCCCGAGCACCGGGTCCTGCTGCTGCGGCAGTACCGCCACCCCGTGGGCTCCTACCTGTGGGAGGTCCCCGCCGGGCTGCTGGACGTTCCCGGGGAGGACCTGGTCAGCGCCGCCGCCCGGGAACTGGCCGAGGAGGCGGACCTGCGTGCCGGCAGGTGGCACACGCTGGTGGACTACTACACCAGCCCGGGTGCCTCCGACGAGGCGCTCCGGGTCTTCTTGGCCCGTGACCTGACTCCGGTGCCGGAAGCCCAACGTCACCGCCGGCAGGCCGAGGAAGCGGACATGGCAGCCGAATGGGTGCCCCTGGACGAGGCGGTCGCCGGTGTGCTCGGCGGGCGAATCCACAACCCCAGTGCCGTGGTCGGGGTGCTGGCTACCCAGGCGTGGTCCGCCGGCGGCGGGGCGGACCTGCGCCCCGCCGACGCACCGTGGCTGCCCAGGGCGCGGTCCGGCGGGGCGGCCGGCTCCTTCGCCCGGGGGAGGCAGACTCCGTCGCGCGACTGATGTGCCGGCCGGGCCACGCCCGTACGCTGGGCGCGGTCCAGGCGAAGGAGACAGCCCGTGCGACAGACAGCAACCGGGGGTGCGCAGGGGGCACCCCGACCGCCGCGACATCGGACGGCTCCGGCCGCACGCCTCTACTGGCTGGTCTCCGGCGCGCTGGCGCTCGTGGCGGCGTTGGTGGTGACGCTGGTGCCGGCCTGGCTGTGGGAGGCCGGCCGTCCCTGGTTCCTCCTCGCCGCCGCCGCGCTCACGCTGCTGCTGCTGCCACGTGTGCTCCTCGCGCCCTGGCTGCGGTACCGCACGCACCGCTGGGAAGCCACCGGTACGGCGGTGTACTCCCGGACCGGATGGATCGGCCGCCAGTGGAGGATCGCACCGTTGTCCCGGGTCCAGACCGTGGAGGCGACGCGCAACGTGCTGCATCGGATGCTCGGCCTGGCCGCCGTCTCGGTGACCACGGGATCGGCGCAGGGGGCGGTGCAGATCCAGGGGATCGACGCCAAGGTCGCCGACGACCTGGTCGCGGAGCTGACCGACGCCGTCGAGCACACCCTCGGGGATGCCACATGAGACC
>CALKWS010000012.1 GCA_938004115.1 uncultured Ruaniaceae bacterium | reverse complement strand
GCGGTGTATGGGCTGGTCTCCTTCGCCTCGGCCCTGTTGATCATCGCCTACGGCCGCAAACGGATCAGCCGGGCCGAGCACCTGCGGATCATCGCCGCCGAGACCGCCGGCGCTCACGCCACGGACCCGACCCAGACCCCCGAACCGACCGAGGCCACCGGGACGCAGTAAGGCCCGGGCCCCAGCCAGGCCCGGGACGCATTGAGGCCCGAAATCCAGTGAGGCCCGGGGCCCGGCCAGTCGCGACAGAAGAACGCACGACGGCGGTCACCACCGCTGCGCAAGAACGTCAAGGAGAACACGTGGGAGAGCAAGTAACGTCCGAGACTGCACCGGCGACCGACCTGGACCCCTCAGCAACGCTGGACGACCTGCTGGAACCGGTCGGGCTGAGCATCGCGGACACCGGCGGGCAGGTGACGTTCGCCGGGGCCGACCCGATCGTGCCGGAGAAGGTCCGGCTCGGCGCGGCCATCGGGATCCCGATGATGGCCGGCGCGGTGGGCGCCGCCGCGCTGCACCGGATCCGCACCGGCACCGGACAGGACCTGCACCTGGACCTGCGCCAGGCGGTGCACCACGTGGTGCCGCACGCGTTCTGGCGACCCACCCTGAATGGTGAACTGCCCGAACACGCCCTGGTGGCCGACAACCCGTTCCTGCTGGACCCCTACCGCACCAGGGACGGGCGCACGGTGATGGCCTGCGGCGTCTACCCGCACATGGCCGCCAGTTGGCAGCGGTTCCTCGACGTGCCCCCGGATAAGGAGAAGGTGGCCGCCGCGTTCGCCCGGTGGGACGCCTTCGAGTTGGAGGAGGTGGCCAACGCCGCCGGCCTGCCCATCACCGTGGCCCGCACCCCCGAGGAATGGGCCGCCCACCCCCAGGGCGCGCTGCTGGCATCCCAGCCGGTGATCAGCCTCAAGCAGACCGGTGATGCCCCGGTGCGCGACTACGGCCCGGCCCAGCGGCCGCTGGAGGGCATCAAGGTCCTGTCCTTCACCCACGCGCTGGCCGGGCCCACGGTGGGACGCACCATGTCCGAGCACGGGGCCCAGGTGCTGTGCGGCACCCGGCCCAACGACTACGAGCACGCCTTCATCTACGTCCAGGCCAATATCGGCTCACGCAGCGCGCTGCTGGACCTGAACTCCGAGGCCGGGCAGTTGAAACTCCACGAGTTGCTCTCCGAGGCCGATGTGGTGGTGAACAACCACCGCTACGGCAAACTCGAGCGCCTCGGCCTGGCGCCGGACGTGCTCGCGGAGCGCTACCCGGGCCTGACGAAGGTGTCGATCACCTGTTACGGCAACGAGGGCCCGTGGGCGGACCGGGGCGGTTTCGACATGAACGGTTCGGCGGCCTCCGGGCTGATGACCGTGTCCGGCACCCCGGAGGAGCCGAAACTGCCGATCACCGGGATGATCAACGACTTCATCACCGGCTACATCGGCGCGGCTGGCGCCACCGCGGCACTGGTCAAGCGCGCCACCGTCGGCGGCAGCTGGGAGGTGTCGGTGAACCTCACCCGCAACGCGATGTGGGCGCTCAGCCTGGGCGCGGTGGACCCCGCGCTGGCCGGCTCACACGAGCAGCACAGCCTGCGCGAACCCAAGGCCTACCGGGGTGAGACGCTGCTGGGTCACCTGCACTTCCCCGGCCCCCAGGTGGAGTTCAGCCGGACCGCGCCGTCCTGGCCCACCCCGGCGCTGGTGCCCCGCGGGTCCAGCCAGCCGGAGTGGCTCTCGGCGTAGTGCTCAGGTTGTCAGCTCGCCCGGTGCCACCCGCCTGAGCCCCGGCAATCCGTCAAAGTCCGGGTCCGGGCTGAGCATTACCGGTACCCGGTTCAGCAGCGCGGTCGCCGCGTGCACCGCGTCGCGCCCCCGAAGGCGAGTGTCTGCGACGAGCCGAAGCGCCCGGGAGAGAACATCACCATCGAACGGGTGCAGAATGCACAGCCCAGCAGCGGCGCGTGCCTGCCGGAGCGCGGCGGCTCGGTCGGTTCGCCGCATCCGATGGTGCAGAAGTTCCTGCACCATTTCGACGCTTGCATGCAGCACGATCGTTCCAGCGGTAGCGTCCGCCACAACCTGTCGAGCCGCAGACCGCTCAGGATGTTCCTCACCAAGCGCGTACGCCAGCACCGCAGTGTCGACGTAGTAATGTCGCCCAGTCATATGGTGGTGACGTCGAGATCGTCTTCAAGAGCCGCTTTGGAACTCGCCCAGTCAGGCTCACGACCCTCGCGATCGGAGTACTCCGCCATCAACCGCCGTCCAGCGTCAGCACGTTGGGATTGGCCGGTCGAGAACCGTAGGTCGATCGCCTCTCGCACGATCGCGGCAACGCTGCGGCCCGAATCGCGCGCCTCACGTTCCAGTTGGTTGTAGCGCTCGTCGTCTATGAGGATCTGCATCCTTCGCTGCAGGGCCGACATGCACATACATTAGCATGCTGCGGTAGCCGGCATGGGAGCGGCGGAGGCCGGCGGTGTCGGTCCGGCCCCCGCCCGTCTCTCTCCCGTCCCCCTCAGCCCTGGGCGGCCTGGGCGCCCGCCGGTACCGGGCCGCGGCCGCCGGCCGGCACCTGACCGTCGCCGGTGGCGGGCACCTCACTCGGCGCACTACTCGACGAGTGAGCGCCGTCGCGGACCTGCAGGAACCCGCGCAGCCGATCCGGCCGGTCGGTGATGATCCCATCGACCCCGGCGGCCACCAGCGGTTCCCACTGCTCCGGCTCGTTGGGAGTCCACACCATGATCTGCAGCCCGGCGGCGTGCACCTGGTCGACGATCTGCGGGTCGGCGGCCACCAGCGTGTGACGCGGGTTGCACGCCACCACGTCCAGTTCGGCACAGGTGGCCAGCACCTGCTCATCGAACCGGGTCGCGATCAACCCCCGGGGGATCTCGGTGGCGTGGGTCCGTAGGGTCTGCAGCACCGGTGGGAAGAAACTCTGCACCAGCACCCGCTCGGCAAGTCCGGCATCCTGGATCTCCCCGAGCACCCGGCGCAACGGGCCCTCGTCCCAGGGGTCCTTGAACTCCAGCAGCAGACGCACCCGGGGGTGGCGCTCAAGCAGTTCGAGCACATCGCCGATCAGCGGCACGTGCTGGCCACCGAAGGCCGGATCGAACCAGGAACCGGCGTCGAACCGTGCGATCTCGGCGACGTCCAGGTCACCCACGGCACCGCTGGCATCAGTTGTCCGGTCCACGGTGCCGTCATGGATCACGATGCCCTCGCCGTCGGCACTCATGTGCAGATCGATCTCGATCATGTCCGCACCGCCGGCCGCGGCGGCGGCGAAGGCCGCCATGGTGTTCTCCGGGGCCACCAGAGAATCACCCCGGTGGGCGATCACGAGCGGATCGCGCTGCGCGTGCGCGTCGCCGCCCTGGGCGGCGGGCGCGGCGGAGGTGCTCATCGTCCCGGTCACAGGTAGGGCTCCACGTTCTGCTCGAATGCGCGCTCCAGCTGCTGGGCCACGGTGGGGAACACGTCCTCGGCGTCGGCGCCCTGCAGGATGATCTCCTCCAGGCCGTCGGTGATGATCTGGTCACCGCCGGGGGTGAATACCCGGACCCAGTCCTGGGTGCGGGTGTGCTCCAACTGGTCCACCGAGGTGCGGAACTGGGGCACCTGCTCGTACAACTCGGCCATCTCCTCCCCCTCGATCGCCGAGGTGCGCACCGGCATGTACCCGGTCTCGGCGGAGAAGGAGGTGGTGTTCTCGGCGTTGGTGAGGAACTCCAGGAACATGGCGGCGGCCAGTTGCTGCTCCGGCTCCCGGTCGGCGGCGATGGCCACGCCGGTGCCGCCGGTGGGCACCACCGGTCCGGACACCGGCCCCTTGGGCAGGAACGCGGTGCCCACCTCGAAGTCCGCGGCTTCCAGGTGCCCGGTCAGCGCCCCGGTGGAGCCCACCAGGGAGGCGAACATGCCGGCCTGGAAGTCGGCGTTGTTCTGTGCGCTGAAGCCGGCGTAGGCGCCGTCGCCGTGGTACAGGTCACGCACGAAGTGACCGGCGGCGATGGACTCGTCGGTGTGCAGCGTGACCTCCCACTCCTCACTCATCGCCGCGCCCAGGCCCCAGGAGACGTTGGAGTACCACCAGGCGGACCAGGACGGGCCGTGGCTCAGACCCAGCGGCGCGCCCTCCCCGGGCACCACGCCCCACAACGCCTCGGACCACTCCCGCAACTCGTCCCAGGTGTCCGGGCCGCGGTCGGGCAGGCCGGCGGCCTCCCACAGTTCGGTGTTGTAGTAGAACAGCGGGGTGGAGCGGGCATAGGGCGCCGCGTAGTGCAGGCCCTCGTAGGCGTAGTCCTCATAGAAGGTGTCCACGTAGTCGCCGGTGTCCACGCCCAGGTGGGCGAACACGTCGTCGACCGGGATGATCTGGCCGTTGACGAAGTAGCGGAACCACCACACGTCGCTGGCGTTGACCAGTTCGGGGATCTCGTCGGTGCCCGAGGCGGCCTGGAAGCGTTGGGCGATCTCGTCGTAGTTGGCTCCGGCGGTGACCAGCTCCACCTCGATACCCGTCTCGGTGGCGAAGGCGTCGATCACCGCCTGTTCCCACTCCATGGTGTTACCGGGGTGGTTGGACCACCAGACGATCTTCTGTGCCGGGTCGACGCCGTCCCAGTCGGTGGCGTCCTGTTCGGCGCGGGAGGTTTCCCCGCCCACCGCCGGGCCTCCGCCGCACGCGGCCAGGAACCCGGTGGCGGCCGCCGCTCCGCCCAGGGCGAGGATGTTGCGACGGGAGGGCTGCCAGACCTCCTTGGACCGCGGGGTCCACAGCGGCGAACGACGGCGAGATGCAGATGACATCGAGAGGTTCTCCTTCGAGGGATTCATGGGGGTGTTACGGGTTTGGTGTGGGGTCAGGTCGATTGGGATCGGGGGTGAGGGTCGTGCGGTCGGCCACGGTGAGTTGTTGCCCAGGCGCGCGGTACGGCCCGGTGAGTTGCGCCGTCTGCCATCAACCGGTGACCACCCCGGCGAGTTGCGCCGTCGGCCATCAACCGGTGACCGCCCCGGCGGTCAGGCCGGCCACCAGGCGGCGTTGCAGCACCAGGAAGATCACCAGGATCGGCAGGGTGACCAGGGTGGTGGCGGCCATCAGCACACCCCAGTTCTGCAGCCCCTCCACCCGTTGCAGCAGGGTCAGGCCCACCGGGAGGGGCATGGTGGTGGGGTTATCCACCACCAGCATCGGCCACAGGTACTCGTTCCACTCCCCCACGATCGAGACCAGGCTGACCGCGGCGATGGTGGGGACCGACATCGGCACCGCGAAGCGCCACAGCCGGCGCAGATGCCCGGCGCCGTCCAGTTCGGCCGCCTCCAGCACCGACACGGGCAGGCTGCGGAAGTGCTGACGGAACAGGAACGTGCCGAACGCGCTGGCCAGGCCGGGGATGATGATGCCCTGGTAGGTGTTCAACCAGCCCAGGCCGGCGATCAGGGTGTAGTTGGGGATGATGGTGATCTGCCCGGGGATGAGCAGGGCGAACAGCACCACGACGAACGCGGTCTTCTTCAGCGGCACGTCCACGAACACCAGCGCATAGGCACACGCCAGCCCCAGGATCACCTTCAGCCCCGCGCCCAGGGTGGTGATGAGCACGCTGTTGAAGAACATCCGTCCGATCGGGATGGCACTGGCCACCTCGCGGTAGTTGGTCAGCGCGAAGGACTCCGGCAGCCAGGTCAGGGGGACGGAGTAGATCTCCCCGGGCGCCTTGAAACTGGCCAGCACCATCCAGATCAGCGGGACCGACATGACCAGGACAACGGCGGCCATCACCGTGTACAGCAC
Organism: uncultured Ruaniaceae bacterium; assembly: GCA_938004115.1. Taxonomy (GTDB): domain Bacteria; phylum Actinomycetota; class Actinomycetes; order Actinomycetales; family Beutenbergiaceae; genus CALKWS01. The sequence goes on along the minus strand of CALKWS010000012.1, from coordinate 4,654 downwards.
GACGTCCATCGGTATGCGGCGAAGACGGGCCCGGCGGCGCTGGCGGCGGCGGATCTCGGTGCGGTCCAGCACGGCGCCCGGATTCGGGACGTTCGGCGTGGCGGGGGCGGGGGTGCCGCTGGGGCGGGTGAGCATGCTGGTCACGAGTAGTGCACTTTCCGCTCGACGTACTTGAGTTGGATGGCGGTGATGATGAGCAGGATCACGAAGAGGATGGTCGCGGCGGCGGAGGCGTATCCGGCCCGGCCGGTCTGGAAACCCTCCACGTAGATCTGGTACATCAGCGTGGTGGTCGATCCCAGGGGTCCGCCGTCGGTCATCGCCCGGATCAGGTCGAAGGACTGCAGGGAGGACAACGTGGTGGTGATGAGCAGGAAGAACGTCACCGGGCCCAGCAGCGGGAGGACCACTGCGAACAACGTGCGCCGCGGGCTGGCCCCGTCCAGGGCGGCGGCGTCGCGCAGGTCCTGCGGGATGGCCTGCAATCCGGCCAGGTAGATCAGCGCCACGTACCCGGCGTGCTTCCACAGGTAGACGATCATGATCATGATCAGCGCCCACGGGGTGGTGGAGTACCACTGCGGGGTGGTGGCACCGATGTTCTCCAGCAGCACTTTCAGCAACCCGTACCGGGGGTTGAAGATGTACAGCCACAACATGCCCACCGCGATGCCGGACAGCACGTAGGGCGCGAACGCCAACGTGCGGGCCACGCCGCGGGCGCGCAGTTTCTGGTTGAGCAGCAACGCCAGGCCCAGACCGAGTACCAGCCCGCCGCCGACGGTGACCAGCCCGAACACCACGGTGGTGGTCACCACGGTGGGGGTGCGCGGATCGGTGAACCACTCCACGTAGTTGCCCAGGCCCACGAACCTGGCCACCGAGGCGCCCAGGTTCCACTGCAGCATCGAGTAGTAGAAGCTCAGGATCATCGGCCGGTAGGTGAACACCAGCAGCAGGGCGATGTTCGGGCCGGCCAGCATGAGGAACACCGCCACGTTGCGGGCCTTGACCCGGCGGCGGGCGGGTTTGGCGGCCGGGCGGGCCCCGGGCGATGTGGCCCCCGGTGGGCCGGCGGCCGGGGATGATCCCGGCGATTGGTCCGACCCGAGCGCGGCACCGGCGAGCGCCGGAGATGTGCTCATCAGTCTCCTTGGGTGTGGAGGCGACCGGGCAGCACGGGGCGGACGCAGGGCAGGGTGTGCAGGGGTCAGCGCATCGGCTGACGCGCCCCGCGTCCTGCCACTGCGTCACAGCGCAGCCGGCCGCCATCGGCGTTGGGGAGTCATCGCGATCCGGTGCCGCACCCTCAGGTGTGGTCACCTCCCGGTGCCGGTGCTCCGACCCGTGATCGCGATTCCTAGCCTGCCAACGTTGACCTGCGAGTACACCCAACCGTTGCCGAACAGATGGGGAACGCTTGTTCACCTGATGGTTACGTGGTGGCGCTCATACCAGGCGCCCTGGGGTGCGGTGTGCGGGGTCGACCGCCCTCCCGAAGGGTGCGGGGTGCGGGATCGGGCGCCCCAGCGCCCGGCGGTGCGGTTTCCGGGGGTGCGGTGCCTGGTCGGCCGCCCAGGCGCCCGGGATTCCTGCGCCTCCGGCTCAGCGCTCGCCGAGGTCGACGGTTGTGGTCGAGGTCGAGGGCTGATGGCCACGACTACGGCCCGACGCGTCGACCTCGGCCCGCTCGACCTCGGCGTGCGGGGCGACCTCGGCCCGCTCGACCTCGGCGGGTGGGTCGACCTCGGCGTGCGGGTCGACCTCGGCGGGTGGGTCGACCCCGGCGCGCGCGTCCTGGGCCGCTTGCGCGTCCCGGGCCTCTCGGGCCTCGCGCCCGCCGAGGAGCCGGCCGTGCAGCAGGCGCGAGGTGGCATCGCGCAGCCGGGGACCAAGCGGAACCTCCACGCCCTTGTGCAGGATCCAGGCCAGCACGATCGAGGCGGCGGTGGCGGCCACCACGCACACCGCGGCCGGCACGTGGTCGGACAGCAGCGAGATCACCCACCAGCCCCAGTACTGGTGGATCAGGTACAGCGGGTAGGTCAGCGCCCCGATCACCGTGAGCCAGCGCCACTGGAGGAACTGCAACCGGGTCCAGCTCAACGCCGCCACCGCGGCGAAGCAACCCAGGGTCAACGTACCGAGCAGCACCGGGTTGAGCTCATAGGGGGTGCGCTGGGAGACCTGGTCGCTCAGCCCCGGCACACCGTGGATGAGCGCCAGACCGACGTTCACCAACAGCACCGCCCACCGGCCCCAGGTGTGTCCGTGCCGGTGGATGAGGTAGATGACCATCCCGCCGGCGAAGAACGGGGCGTGCCGGTAGATCAGCCAGTCCCACACGTGCGGGACCTCCGCCAGGGCGAAAGCCCAGGCGATCAGCGGCCAGGCCAGCGCCACCGCGAGTACCCGGCGGGTGGTGATGCCCACCAGCAGGAACACCACCATGAGCAGGTAGAACTTCATCTCCACCCACAGCGTCCAGTACACCCCGTCCACGTGGCTGTACCCGAGAGGTTTCTGGAACATGGTCAGATTCGCCAGCACCTGCGGTCCCGAGGGCGCCCGCCCGGGGTTCCACAGCACCAGCAGCAACGCCGAGGTGGCCAGCACCGCTACCCAGTACCCCGGGTACAGCCGGGCCACCCGGGAGGCGACGAAGCGGCGCCAGCCCCGGCCCTGGGCGGACATCAGGATCACGAATCCGGAGATGACGAAGAACAACGACGGCGCCAACGCCCCGTAGCCGAACCAGACGCCGACGGCCCCGGTCACCTCCTCCACCGGCTCGCCCCACACCGCGGTGGAGTAGTTGTCGAAGGCGGCGAAGTGGTACAGCAGCACCGAGAACGCCGCGAAGAAGCGCAGGCCGTCCAGTCCGCGCAGTCGGGGCCGTGGGCGGGCAACGGTTCCGGCGCCAGCAGGGTCATGACCCCCAGGGGTGGCCAGGGTGGCCGCCGCGGTCGGTCCCGGTCGAGTGGCAGTCACGACAGGCGAACCTAGCCCGGGTCCGCAGACCGCCCCACCCGATGTGAGCCGATTCACTCCCCCCCCTGGGCCGCCGTGGCCGGACCGCTGTCCCTAGCCCGGCGCCGTGGCCCGCCTGTTATCCCGCGGCCCGGCGCCGTGGGAAGCCGAAACGGTCCAGGTCGCGGGCCGCGACCACCGTGGCCTTCCCGGCACGGGCTCGGGCCTGGGCTTCCAGGACCGTGACGTCGGGGTAACGGGAGGAGAAATGCGTCAGGACCAGCCTGCGAGCACCGGCGGCCGCCGCCAGCGCACCTGCCTGACCGGCGGTCAGGTGCAGGTACTGCTCGGCCAGGTGAGCGTCGTCGTCGGCGAACGTGGACTCGGCCACGAGCAGGTCAACGCCCGCGGCGAGGGCCTCGGCACCCGGGCACGGGCCGGTGTCCATGACGAAGGCGAAACTCTGCCCGGGCCGGGCCACGCTGACCTCCTCCAGGCGGACCCCGCGCAGGTACCCCTGGCGCTGGAGCAGCCCGACCTCGGGTCCGCTGATGCCGGCGGCGGCGAGCCGGTCCGGCAGCATGGTGCGCCCGTCGGGTTCGGTGAGCCGGTACCCGTAGGTCTCGATCCGGTGGCGTAACGGTGCCACCTGCAGCCCGGGGGCGACCTGGCCGGCGGAGGAATGCGGGTGCAGGCGCAGGTCCAGCCCGGGGTTGGCCAGCGCGGTCAGCGCACCCACCACCTCGGCGCCGCTGGCCGGGTAGTGCAGGTGCACCGGGTGGTGCACCCCGTCCAGCGCCATCCTGGACAACACCCCGGGCAGGCCGAAGCAGTGGTCGCCGTGCACGTGGGTCAGGCAGATCCGGTGGATCTGGTGGGAGGACACCCCGGCATGGATCATCTGCCGCTGCGTGCCCTCCCCCGGGTCGAACAGGTACCCCTGCCCGTCCCAGCGCAGCACGTACCCGTTGTGGTTGCGGGTGCGGGTGGGGACCTGGGAGGCGGTGCCCAGCACGATCAGTTCACGCATGGGCACGAGTCTGCCGCGGTTGTCCCGGGGTCTGCGGCTGTCCCCGGGGGTGCGGCTGTCCCCGGGGTCTGCGGCGAGCGTGCCACCCGGCGGCCCCGCGGGTGCAGGGCTTGCCGGCCAGGCATAGTGTCGAAAGGGTCCGATAGTCGCCCGACCCGTGAGGAGATCACGATGACCACGCCCGGACCGCCGAGCACCGAGCAGGGCCAGTACCGCACCCTGACCGAGGTGGCCGACTACGCCGAGGCCCAGCGGTTGGTGGACTACCTGTCCGACAACGGGTTCCCGGTGGAGCACACCCGGATCATCGGCACCGGGATCCGGTCGGTGGAGCAGGTGACCGGGCGGCAGACGAACGCCCGCGCGGCCGCCCGGGGCGCCGGTGCCGGGGCCTGGGTGGGGTTCCTGGTGGGGTTGCTGTTCTTCTTCTTCGTGGTTGGCCCGGGGTGGTGGCTGATGATCCTCACCGCGGTGGTGATGGGCGCCGTCGGTGGGGCGATGGTCGGCTTCTTCTCCCACTGGTCCACCCGCGGCGCCCGGGACTTCACCAGTGTGCGGCGCCTGGACGCGGCGAACTACGAGGTAGAGGTCGCCGCCGCGTACTACACCGAGGCGCGCCGGGTCGCCGGGCTGGAGTGAGCCTCCCCGGGCCGG
>CALKWS010000011.1 GCA_938004115.1 uncultured Ruaniaceae bacterium | reverse complement strand
CCACCGACCTGCCGGCACCGGACGTGCTGCGCGCGGCCTACGCCGAACTGGTCGTCACCGACCTGGCCGCGGCCCGGCAGTTCTACGTGGACGTGCTGGGCCTGGTGGTGACCCATGAGGACGACGAGGCGATCTACCTGCGCACCTTCGAGGAGTTCATCCACCACAACCTGGTGCTGCGCCGCGGCCCGGTGGCTGCCGCGGCGGCACTGGCGTTCCGGGTGCGCGATGCGGCCCAGGTGGATGCCGCCGAGGCCTACTACCGCGACCTGGGCTGCCCGGTACGGCGGGAGCCCGGCGGCTTCGTCCGCGGCATCGGCGACGCGGTACGGGTGCAGGACCCGCTGGGGTTCACCTACGAGTTCTTCTACGACACCACCCACACCGAACGCCTGACCTGGAACTACGAGTTGTACGGACCCGGCGCGCTGGTGCGGCTGGACCACTTCAACCAGGTCTACCCGGACGTGGACGCCGGTGCCCGCTATCTGGAGGCGCTGGGGTTCAAACGCACCGAGGACATCAGGGACTCCGCGGGCACCACCTACGCCGCCTGGTTCGCCCGCAAGCACACCGTGCACGACACCGCGCTGACCGGCGGCGACGGCCCGCGGATGCACCACATCGCCCTGGCCACGCACGAGAAGCACAACATCCTGGCGATCTGCGACAAGCTCGGGGCGTTACGGCGCTCGGACTGCATCGAACGCGGTCCCGGCCGGCACGGGGTCTCCAACGCCTTCTACCTGTACCTGCGCGACCCGGACGGGCACCGGGTGGAGATCTACACCCAGGACTACTACACCGGGGACCCGGACAACCCGCTGGTGTCCTGGGACGTACACGACAACCAGCGCCGGGACTGGTGGGGCAACCCGGTGGTGCCGTCCTGGTACACCGAGGCCTCCACCGTGCTGGACCTGGACGGTGACCCCGTCCCGCTGATCGAACGCACCGAGTCCAAGGAGATGGACGTGACCATCGGCGCCGACGGCTTCTCCTACACCCGCGCCGAGGGGGCCGACCGCGGATTCAAACTCGGGAACCAGGTATGACCGCCACCATGACCCGGACCGTCTCCACCGTGGTCGCCGAGGTGGCCGCCGAACGCAGCAGCGCCATCTACGGGGTGATGGGCAACGGCAACGCCTACATCGTGGGCCACCTGACCGCCACCGGCGCCCCGTACGTACCGATGCGGCACGAGGCGGGCACGGTGGCGGCCGCGCACGCCCACGCGCTCGCCGGCGGCGGGGTGGCCACGGCCACCACCACGTACGGCGCCGGGTTCACCAACACCCTGACCCCGCTGGCCGAGGCCCGCCTGGCCCGGGTGCCGCTGGTGCTCATCGCCGGGGCGTGCCCGAGCAGCGGCCCGCGGTGGTGGGATGTGGACCAGCGGGCGATCACCGGTGACCTGGGCATCCCCTGGGTAGCCCTCGGCACTGGTGGCGTCGCCGCGACCGTCCACCACGCCTACGACCTGGCGCAGCACGACCGCACCCCGGTGGTGCTCGCGGTGCCCTACGACCTCAGCACCGAGCCCGCGGAGGGCCCAGCGAGAGGCCCGACGACGGTCAGGGGCGCTTCCGCGGAAGCGCGGCCGGCGTATCCCCGCGGCGGGCCGGGACCGATACCGCAGACGGGCGAGGGCGCTTCCGCGGAAGCGTCGGCTGCTCAGGTCGATCCGGACCAGGTGGATCAGGTCGTCCACCTGCTCCACGGTGCCCAGCGGCCGTTGCTGCTCCTCGGCCGCGGGGCGCACCTGGCCGGCGCGGGGGAGGACCTGCGCGAGGTCGGGGACCGCGTCGGTGCCCTGTTCGCGACCTCCGCGATGGCCGCGGGCCTGCCGGCCTCACCATGGAACGTGGGCATCGCCGGCGGGTTCTCCACCCCGGGCGCCTGGGACCTGATCACCGGTGCGGACGTGGTGCTGGCCGTGGGCATCAGCCTGAACGACTTCCAGGACCAGGGCGGGCAGCTCCTGGCCGGCGCCCGGCACGTGATCCAGGTGGACACCGCCGCGGGACCCACCCACCAGCACGTGGACACCTTCGTGCGCGCCGACGCCGCGGAGTTCGCTGCCGCGCTGCTCCGGCGCCTGGAACCGTCGTCGTCGGCCACCTGGCGCGATGCGGCTCCGCATGCCGCCGGTGATCTGCGCATGGACGTGACCGCGCTGAGCGAACTGGCCGCGGACGGGCGGCTGGACCCGCGGGTGGTGGCCCGCCGGCTGGATGAGTTGCTCCCCGCCGGCCGGGCGTTGGTGCATGACGGGGGGCAGTTCATCGGCTGGATGCCCCAGCACGCCCGCATCGGTGACCCGGGCGAGCTGCTCCTGGTGGGCACCGCGCTGCAGACCATCGGGCTCGGCGCGGCCTCCGCCGTCGGTGCGGCCCGGGCCCGCCCGGAGCGCACCACCGTGCTGGTGATGGGTGACGGGGGCGGCCAGATGGGGCTGGCGGACCTGGTGACCTTCGTGACCGAGGCGCGTTCCGGCGTCGTGGTGGTGTTCAACGACGCCGCCTACGGCGCCGAGCTGCATCAGTACGCGGCCAAGGGCGTGCACCGGGGCGGCATGCTGCTGGCGGAGGTCGACTTCGCCGCGCTCGGGGCGGCCCTCGGCGCTCGTAGCGCACGGGTGCGACGGCTGGCGGACTTGCAGGTGCTGCAGGAGTGGACGCAGGCCGGAGCGCGCGGTGTGCTGGTGCTGGACGTGGCCGTCAGCCGCACCATCGCCGCGGACTTCTTCCGCGGGCCCTAGTGCCCGGCCACCGCGGGCGACTCAGGACGCGAGGCGCCTTAGGACGCGACCGGGTGTATCGCCTCCAGTGGTGAGGCGTCAGGTGCCGAGGAACTCCTTCATGGTGCGCAACTTGTGCGCGCGGGCGATGCGCTCGATGTCGTCGGCCGCAGCGCCCTCTCGCAGCAACTCGAGCAGGTTCTCGTGCTCGGCCACGGACGTGGCCGGACGGGATGGCAACCGGCCGAAACTGGACCGGCGGATCATCGCCATCCGCTGCCACTCCCGGTGCACCAACTCCAGCAGGTGCTTGTTCGGGCACGGTTCGCACAACACCCGGTGGAACCGTTCGTTCAGTGTGGTGAACTGCACCGCATCGAAGTCCGGGGCGGTGGCAAGCAGGCGCATCTCGGTGTTCAGCCGGGTGGCCTCGGCCAGGTGCTCGGGCTCCAGGTGCGGCCCGGCCAGGCTGGTCGCAGCGCCTTCCAGATAGGCCAGGGTCTGCATCACATCGGCGTAGTCGCCCGCGTCGATGCCCACCACCTGGGCGCCCACGTTGCGGGTGAAGACCACCAGGCCCTCCGCCTCCAGCCGGCGCACCGCCTCGCGCACCGGCACGGGGGAGACGTCCAGCTCCCGGGCCACCTTGTCCAGCACGATCCGGTACCCCTCTGGGTAGGCGCCGGTGAGGATCTCCTCCCGCAGGTGCTGATACACCCGCTCCGATTTGGACATCATCGCTGTCTCGGTCATCGCCTGCCTCCTGCCCGACATCGTATGCGATCCGTCCGATCCGCCCGCGCGCCCGCAGCCGCTCCCGACGGATCGGGCATGATGGCGCCATGGTGGATGACGTGGACCGGGCGCACCTGCAGCGCGCCGTGGACTTGGCCGGGCAGGCACTGGAGACGGGCAACTCCCCGTTCGGGTCGGTGCTGGTGGACGGCGAGGGTGCGGTGGTGTTCGAGGACCACAACCGCGATGCCGGCGGTGACACGACCCGTCACCCGGAGTTCGCCATCGCGCGGTGGGCGGTGGAGAACATGACACCGCAGGAGCGTGCGGCGGCCACGGTGTACACCTCCGGAGAGCACTGCCCGATGTGCGCCGCGGCCCACGCCCGGGTGGGGCTGGGCCGGATCGTGTACGCCACGTCCTCCGAGCAGCTCTTCGGCTGGCTCCGGGAGCTCGGGGTGCCGCCCGGCCCGGTGCGCGGCCTACCGATCAACGACGTCGCCCCGGACGTGCCGGTGGAGGGGCCGGTGGAGGAGTTCGCCGACCAGGTCCGGGAACTGCAGCGCCGCTACCGCCAGGGCTGAGCCGCAGGCCGGTGGGCGTGGCGGTCCGTGGACGGCGCTATGCCGGCGCCGCGGGCCTCACCTGCACGATTGCGCGTTCCAGGTGCGGCACCCGGGCGCGCAGCGCGCGCTCCACGGTGTCGGCGACGTCGTGGGCGGCGTTCATGGTCAGGCCGGGGTCGACGTAGATCTGCACCTCGGTCTGCAGGCGGTGGCCGATCCACCGGGCGCGCGCCGGGTTCACCGCGAGGACGCCCGCCACACCGGTGGCGGTGCTCTCGACGAGGTCCAGGGTGGCCGGTTCGATACCGTCCATGAGCCGGCGTACCACCGTGCGCATGGAGCCGATCAGCACCATGACGATCACGGCCGCGATGACCAGGCCGATGACCGGGTCCAGCCAGGGCAGACCGGTCCAGGCCCCGATCACGCCGATGGCGACGGCCAGCGAGGTCAGGGCGTCGGTGCGGGCGTGCTGGCCCTCCGCGATGAGGGCGGCTGACCCGATCCGCCGGCCGGCGCGGATGCGATAGATCGCCACCACCTCGTTCCCGGTGGCTCCCACCAGCGCGGCGGCCAGCACCCAGCCCAGATGGGTCATGTCCGGCTCGCTCGTCAGCGCCCGGACCGACTCCCACACGATGAAGCCGGCGGACAGTGCGATCACCGCCCCGATGAGCAGGCCGACGAGATCCTCCGCGCGACCGAAGCCGTAGGTGTAGCGCCGTGTCGCGACCCGCCGCCCCAGCCGGAAAGCGATGATCAGCGGGATGGTGGTGGCCAGATGGCCCAGGTTGTGCAACGTGTCGGCCAGGAGCGCGACCGAGCCGCTGAGCCGGACGATGATGATCTGCAGCAAGGCGGTGGCCCCCATGCCGGCCAGGCTGATCCACGCCGCCCGGATCCCGATGGAACTAGCCTCCTCGGCGGTCTGGATGGCCTCGCTGTGATCGTGGCTGTGCGGCACGAGCGCGTGCTTGACCCGGGCCCAGAGGCCGGAGTGCCCGTGGGGGTGGTCGTTCCCGCGGGGGTGGTGGTGTCCGTGGCCGTGGTCGTTCCCG
>CALKWS010000010.1 GCA_938004115.1 uncultured Ruaniaceae bacterium | reverse complement strand
TCCTCGCGCTGGGCAGTCAGCAGGTATTCGGCCTGCCGATCGCAGTGTTCCTGGTACTCGGCCTGGCGCTACTGGTGCACATCCTGCTCTCCCGCATCACCTGGGGGCAGTGGATCTATGCGGTGGGCGCGAACAAGGAAGGCGCCAAGCGGGTCGGGATCCCCGTGGACCGGGTGCTGATCTCGGTGTACGTGATCAGCGGCTTCTTCGCCGGGGTGGCGGCGCTGGTGGTTTCCGGGCAGACCAACTCGGCCTATCCCACGGCCGGAAATCTGTTGGAACTATCCGCCATCGCGGCCGTCATCATCGGTGGAGCCAGTTTCTTCGGCGGTCGTGGCACGGTGTTCGGCGCGCTGGTGGGGGCACTGATCCTGGGTGTGATCCAGAACGGTCTCAACCTGCTCAACGTCGCTGCCGCCTGGCAATACGTGGCGCTGGGCGTGGTGGTCATCATCGCGGTGGAGATGGACGTGGTCCGTCAGCGGCTGGAGACCCGGCTGAAAACGGCGGAGGTCGAGCATAAACCGGCCGACCCGAAGGGCGTTGATCAGAAGGCCGTGGAGCAGACGGCTGCCGACCAGAACGCAGTGGAGCAGAAGGCGAAGTGAGATGTCAGAGGCCTTAGCAGCACCAGCCCCCGCGGAGTCCGGGCGCACACCCCCGATCCTGGAAGTACGCGGCGCCTCCAAACTCTTCGGACCGGTGCGGGCGCTGAATGACGTGAGCATCTCACTGGATGAAGGCCAGGTGCTGGGACTGCTCGGTGACAACGGGGCCGGTAAGTCCACGCTGATCAAGGCCATCACCGGCGTGCACCGGCTCGATGCCGGCAAGATCTATATCGATGGGGAGCCGGCGGACATCCGGTCCCCGAACGACGCCCGGGCGCTGGGCATCGAAGCGGTCTACCAGGACCTGGCGCTGTTCGACAACCTCGGCGTGGTCTCCAACCTGTACCTGGGCAACGAACTGACCAAACCGCGCCGGCTGCGCGCCCTGGGCTGGCTGGACCGCAAAGCGATGGAGACCGAGGCCCGTCGCAAACTCGAGTCGCTGCAGGTACACCTGCCGAGTTTCAACTCCTCGGTGGGCCTGATGTCCGGTGGCCAGCGGCAGGCCGTGGCGGTGGCCCGCGCCGTGGCGTTCGCCACCCGGGTGCTGATCCTCGATGAGCCGACGGCGGCGCTCGGGGTGCGAGAGACGCGCAACGTGCTGGACACGATCGCCGAACTGCCACGCCGGTACAACATCTCGATCATCCTCATCTCCCACAACATGGATCACGTGGTGGAGGTGTGTGACAAAGCGGTGGTGATGCGGCAAGGCGGGGTGGTCGGCCAAGTCGTACCCACCGCGGAGACGATGGAAGAGATGGTTTCACTGATCGTCGGAGCGAAAACCCACAAGAAGGAGTAGATCATGGCCTCTAGAACCAAGACATGGCGTGTGGGTACAGCCCTCACCGCCGCCGCGGTCCTCGCGCTGAGTGCCTGCGGTAATGGCAACGGCGATGGCGGCGGCGATGATGATGCGCTGAACATTGCCGTGGTCCTGAAGACCACCACCTCCCCGTACTGGCTGCAGGTGATGGGCGGGGTGGAGGACGCCGCGGCCGAGAACGGCGTGAACGTCACCGTGGGTGGGGCGACACAGGAGACCGAGGTCCAGGAGCAGATCGACCGCATCCAGGCCGATCTGACCAACCAGCCCGATGTGCTCGTGGTCTCACCCACCCAGGCCGAACAACTCCAACCCATCCTGCAAAGCGCCGTGGACGAAGGCACCCCGGTTGTGCTCCTGGACACCAACATCGAGGGGTGGGACGGTGCGGAAACGTTCATCGGCACCGACAACTGGGACCTGGGTCAGGCCGTGGGTCAGTTCCTCCTCGATGAGGTGGGCTCCGGCGAACTGCTCGCCATCCGCGGGGTGGCCGGGAACCCCTCCACCGATAACCGCATCGACGGCGCACTAGAGGTGCTCGAGGGCACCGACTTCAACCTCGTGGCTGACCTCGCGGCCGACTCCGACCGGGCGCAGGCCCGCGCCGTCACCGCAGACGCCCTGCAGGCCAACCCCGAACTGGACGTGATCTTCGCGGCCAACGACGACATGGCCCTGGGTGCCATCGAAGCCGTCCGCGGAGCGGGACTGAACCTCGATGACTTCTTCATCGTGGGGGTGGACGGGACCGGCGATGCGATCGACTCCATCATCGCCGGCGAACTGGACGCCACCATGGCCCAGGGTGCCTACGAGATGGGCGCCCGCAGCATTGAGGAAGCCATCCGGGTGGCGGGCGGTGAAGACATCGAAGCCGAGATCGCCATCGACACCACCTTGGTGACCGCCGAGAACGCCGAGGAGTTCGCGGCGACGTTGGAGGAGCAGGCCGCAGAGTAGCGCTCGCGATCTCCTGGCCGGTGGCGGCAACGTGAGCCGCCCCGGCCGGGGTGCCGGCCGTGTGAGTCTTGATGCAGGCGCTGGCACATGTGGATGACGCCGGCCCCGGGTCTCAGCGCGCCACCCGCACCGGCAGGGCTGATTCCAGTGAGGCCTGCGCGGCGTCGGCGACCCGCCCGGCGTCCACTGCTTCCGGAGCGGGGCACGGGTTATCACCGGATCCGCGCGCCAACGCCACGAACGCCGCCATCTCCGCCGCATAGGCGCCGGCGAATCGTTCGTGGAACGTGCTGTGCGCGCGGCCGGCGGGGTAGACGAACCCGGGCTCGGCGCTGCGGCCGGCGTAACTGGCGTCCAAGCCCACCTGGGTGGTGCCCAGGGAACCATGCAACTCCAGGCGCACGTCGTGCCCCGCGCCGTTGTACCGGGTGGCCGAGACCGTGGCCAGGGTGCCGTCGGCGAACGTGGCCCGCGTGACCGCCGAATCCACGTCCCCGACGGCGCCGCTGGCCGGATCGCCATTGTTGGAGCCGCGGGCGTAGACCTCCACGATCGGCTGCCCGGTGATCCACTGCAGGATGTCGAAATCGTGCACCGAGCAGTCCCGCAACAACCCACCGGAGGTGGCCAGGAACTCCACAGCCGGTGGGAACTGATCCGCGGTCACCGCCCGAATGGTGTGCAACCACCCCAGTTCTCCCGCCCGGTACGCCCGCCGGGCCTCCCGATATCCGGGATCCAGGCGCCGCTGGTGACCGACCTGCACCGTGGCCCCGGCCGCGTCGATCGCCTCCAGCACCACCAACGCTTCCGCGGTGGTCCGCGCCAGGGGTTTCTCGCAGAACACCGCAACGCCGGCTGCCGCCGCCCGCTGGACCAACGGCGCGTGCTGGTCGGTGCCCGCCGCGATCACCACGCCATCGGGATCACGGGCGAACAACTCCTCGGCGTCTGCCACCGCGGAGCAGCCCACGTCGGCGGCGACCCGCTGCGCCCGGGCCGGCTCGACGTCGGCAATCAGCACCTCCACCCCAGCCAGGGCGCGCAGGTTCGCCGCGTGCAGCGTCCCGATACGTCCGGCTCCGAGCAGCCCGATCGTGGTGGCCACCGCGTGCCCTCAGCCGTTGAACGGCAGCCGAGGATCGATCTCCTGGTCCTCCCAGGTGCGCCGGATCCATCCGTGGTGCGGATCGTCGCTGATCAACCACGCCCGCAGCGGGCCCGGACCGGCCATCACGTTCAGGTAGTACATGTCGTGCCCAGGTGGTGTCATCGCGGGACCGTGCCAGCCATAGGGCACCAACACCACGTCGCCGGTGCGCACCTCGGCGGTGACGTCGATCTCCCGGTGATCAGAGGCGTACACGCGCTGATAGCCCATCGGATCCGGACCGCCCTCCTCGGGCGCGGGGATCGGCATGCCCTCGGCGGGCTGCATCTCGAAGTAGTAGATCTCCTCCAGCGCGGTCTCCCCGTCGGTCTCCTCATCGTGCTTGTGCGGCGGATAGGAGGACCAGTTACCCGCCGGGGTCAACACCTCGCAGACGATGAACCGGTCCGCATCCAAGGCGGCCGGGGTGCCGAAATTATGCACCTGGCGCGAGGCCACACCTGCCCCGCGCAATTCCACCGGCACCTCATCCTTGCCCACGTGCCGGACCGGGTAAGCCGCGGTGGCGGGGGCCGAGGCGATGGCCACCCGCCCGCCACCGGGTGAACCGATCCGCATCTCGGTGCCGACACCGGCGTAGAGCACATCGGTGGGGCCGTGGAACACCGATTTGCGGCCCTCCAACTCAAAGCGCGTCCCGTCCACCTGCACGTCGAAGGAACCACTCAGCGGCACCACGAGCCGCTCTTCGCCCTGGGCGCTCAGATGCACGTGCCCGCCGGGGGCGAGTTCGGCGCTGCGGATGCCGGTGTGCTCCCACCCCGGCACCTGGATGGCCGAATCAGCCGTGCCCAGGTCCAGGGCCCAGGGCCCGTGACCTGTGCTGCCTGCGCGATGGAACCAGGGGTTGGTGTGTGCATGGGGCATAGCGAATCCTCACTTCGTGCTGAACGGTTCTGCCGGTTGGTCAATCCACCAGGGTGATGTCGAAGGAGTACCGGTCCGCCCGATAGAGGTGGTGACCGTGCTCCACGGCGATGCCACGGCTATCCAGGGCGGTGCGTTCCATCATCACCAGGGCCGAACCGCGGTTGCACTGGAGCAACTCGGCCTGCTCGGCGCCGGCGGTGGTGGCGCCCACCCGCTGATGGGCCATCCGGAAGTCGATCCCGGCCTTGCGCAAGATGTTGTACAAGCCGTCCTGCTCCAAGGAGTCCTTGTCCAGTTGCGCGACACCGGCCGGCACCCAGTTCTCCATGATGGCGAGCGGCTGGCCGTCCACCGTCCGTAACCGGCGCAGATGACACACCTCATCGCCGGTGGCGATCTTCAGCGGTTCGGCGATCTGGGCCGGCGCGCCGATCCGTTCCAACGACAGGACCGTCGTCTGCGGGTTTGCCCCTTCGGAGACCAGGTCGTTGTACAAACTTGAGAGGCGCAGGTTGCGCCGCACCCGGGGTCCGATCACCTGGGTGCCCACTCCGCGGCGACGCACCACCAGCCCGTTACGGACCAGTTGGTCCATCGCCTGGCGCATCGTGGGCCGGGACAGGTTGTACCGCTGGGCGAGGGCCACCTCATTCTCCAGTTTGGTGTCCGGAGGCAGGGTGCCGTCGCGGATGGCGCTCTCGATGGCCGCCGCGACCTGGTGGTACAGCGGCACCGGGGAGGAGCGGTCCAGATCGATCTCGAGTGAGGCGGGCACGGGGGAGGTCTCCTTCGCTCCTTGGGCAGTGGTCGTGACAAGCCAGGCGCGTCATGACGCCTGAGGGATAGCCGCTGGGGAGGACAATGCTATTCGACGTTCCCCTCTTTGTCTTGACAATAGGACAGCCTTCTCGGAAGAGTGGATCCTGCACGCCAACTCGCGGGGCCGCTGCGAACGGGCGTCACGCTGTGACCGCGGCTGGAGGATGACAATGACGCACACGCCAACCCATCTGCCCCAGATCGCCGAGGACG
>CALKWS010000009.1 GCA_938004115.1 uncultured Ruaniaceae bacterium | reverse complement strand
GGCCGCGCCCCGCAGGGCTGAGTACCGAGGGTTACGCTCGGCCGCAGGCACGACGACGGCGCCGCGCCCACCGGGGGAGCGGCGCCGTTCGTAGGTTCAGCGCGAGATCGGCCGCGTCAGAGCGCGGCGACCTGCTTGGCCAGCGCCGACTTGCGGTTCGCGGCCTGGTTCTTGTGGATGACGCCCTTGCTGGCGGCCTTGTCCAACTTGCGGGTAGCCGTCTGCAGCGCCTGCCCGGCGGCGTCCTTGTCTCCATCGGCCACTGCCTGACGAACCCGGCGCACGTGCGTCTTCAACTCGGACTTCACGGCCTTGTTGCGCTGCCGGGCCTTCTCGTTGGTGCGGTTGCGCTTGATCTGGGACTTGATGTTTGCCACGTGTTGACTCTCTTGTGTGTTCGCTCGCGCGATCTCATCTGGTCGGTGAGGGCGGTGCGGTGCTGGTACGGACTGGCGGCGTGGGGATGCCGGTGGCTACCAGCGCCGGGTGATCGGCCCCGTGGTGACCCGGCAAACACCGTTCTGTGACGGGTGCCGGCACGCGCCGAACTCAAACGGACATGCTACCGCATGGGGCACGGCGGTCCCACCGTCGGATGGTGTGCGGTGCCTCACCGGGTTGCCGGGCGGGTCTAGTCGCTCTCGACCTTGACCACCTCTCCATTCTGCACGTCGATGTACACCTCGGTGTCGTCGGTGAAACTGACCTCCCAGGCGAACATGCCGTCCTCCTCGTCCAGGTCGACCGAGTCGACCAGGCCGGTGGCGTGCTCGGCCGCGGCCTGCACGGCCTCGGCGAGCGTCAGGGCCGCCACGTCCAGCGCCTGGCGGTCGTCCCCGGACAGCCGGCCGTCGGGCTCCACCCCCAGCACCTCCGCGCCGTCGGCGCTGATCAGTACCTCGAGTTCGTCCTCGCCGTCGGCCACGTGGATCTCCCAGGTGCCGCCGTCGTCCTCGTCCAACTCGAAGGCCACACCGCCGGTCTCGGACTCGGCCAGATCGATGGCGCTCAGCAGATCCGCCTGATCGCTGCCGGCACCGGCGGGGGCCTCATCGGCACTGGATGCGCCGCCGTCGTCCTGCTCGGTGGTGGCGTCCTCGTCCTGCCCGGGGTCGCTGTCGGCCGGAGGCGCCTGGGTGGTGTCGACCGGTTCGATCGACTCATCGCCCGGGTTGTCGCAACCGGTGAGCAACAGCAGGGCGGCGGCACCGGTCGCCAGGGCCCGGGTGGTGACGTTCTTGATGGTCATGACTCCAGGGTGAGACATTTCCTGCCGAGATGCTCGCTCTGGAAGAACATCCTCACCGGCTTCTCATCGAACTCTCATCCGGTCGCCGGGGCGGCCCACGCGCTCATCGGCTCACCCGGGCCAAGATCGCACCCGGCCGGCGGTCGGCTTACGTCGCCGACCGGCGGCGCCGTTACTGGGTCAGCAGGATGAGCGCCAGCACGATCGCGGTCAACGCGGCCAGCGGGATCGCCAGCAGCGTCCCGACGAACGAGGCGACGGTCAGGCGCAGGTCGTCCTTCAGGTAGGGGGCGCCCGCGGTGCCCCCGGCGGCGGTCAGCAGCGCTCGTTGCGCCCGCTCCACGCTGCCCAGGACCCGGCCCACCGGCGCGAGGCGCCCGAAGCTGAACACCCGCGTCATCCGCCCTCCGGCACCACGGGAGGGGCCCGGCACACGAGACTCGGTGAACGCATCGAAGAGGATCTGCACGTCCTCCTGGCCCGGTTGACCGTCCATCTCCGCATAGATCCGCGAGGTCAGATCCGCCGGCACCACCTCGGTGCCCTCTGCGGGGCCCGGGAGGATCACCTGATGGGTGGTGGTGGCCTGCTCGGTGCGGTCCAGCCACTTGCGCCGGCGGCGTGCGAGCATCACCACCGGCACGGCCAGCACCAGCCAGATGACGATCACCACCACGGTGCCGACCGTCCCGGTGGTGGGCCGGGTGATGTAGCCGGCCGCGAGCAGGGCGGTGATGGTCAGCAGCACGCCGGCCACGACCGTCAGGGCCTTGGCGGGCAGGGACAGCACCTGGCCGATGGCACGGGCCAGGGCGCCCAGATGTTCGGCCAGGGGAGTCATACCCCGATCATGCCTGATGCACCGGGCTCCGGTCATGCGTGGTGCACCGGCTGGGCGGGTGCGGGCCCAGTCGTGGGACGATAGGGCCAGGACCCGCCCGCGAGTGAAAGACCGATACGTGCCACGAATCGCCACGCCAGCAGCCCTGGAGCGCATCCGTCCGGCCGCCACGGCCCCGGAGTTGCTGCGCAATTTCTGCATCATCGCCCACATCGACCACGGCAAGTCCACCCTGGCCGACCGGATGCTGCAGATGACCGGGGTGGTCGAGGAACGCCTGATGCGCGCCCAGTACCTGGACCGGATGGACATCGAACGCGAACGCGGCATCACGATCAAGTCCCAGGCGGTGCGCATGCCCTGGCAGGTGGAGGACCAGGCGTACGCGCTGAACATGATCGATACCCCCGGGCACGTGGACTTCTCCTACGAGGTCTCCCGCTCGCTGGCCGCCTGCGAGGGCGCGATCCTGCTGGTTGACGCCGCCCAGGGCATCGAGGCCCAGACCCTGGCCAACCTGTACATGGCCATGGAGCACGACCTGGCGATCATCCCGGTGCTGAACAAGATCGACCTGCCCGCCGCCCAGCCCGAGCGGTTCGCCGAGGAACTCGCCGGATTGATCGGGGTGGAACCGGAGGAGTGCCTGCAGGTCTCCGGGAAAACCGGGGTGGGCGTCGAGGAACTGCTGGACCAGATCGTCGCCCAGATCCCCGCCCCGCAGGGGCAGGTCGACGCCCCGGCGCGGGCGATGATCTTCGACTCGGTCTATGACACCTACCGCGGTGTGGTCACTTACGTGCGGGTGGTCGACGGGCACCTGAAGCAGGGCGAGAAGGTGACGATGATGTCCACCGCGGACACCCACGAACTGCAGGAGATCGGGGTGATCGCGCCCGACCCCACCACGGCCGAGGGGCTGGGCGCGGGGGAGGTGGGCTACCTGATCACCGGAGCCAAGGACGTGCGCCAGTCCCGCGTCGGTGACACCGTCACCACCCAGCACAACCCCGCCACCGAGGCCCTGGCCGGATACCGCGACCCGCAGCCGATGGTGTTCTCCGGGCTGTACCCCATCGACGGGTCGGACTACCCGGCGCTGCGCGATGCGTTGGACAAGCTCAAGCTCAACGACGCGGCCCTGGACTACGAACCGGAGACCTCCGTCGCGCTCGGGTTCGGGTTCCGGTGCGGCTTCCTGGGCCTGCTGCACCTGGAGATCGTGCGCGAACGCCTGGAGCGGGAGTTCGACCTGGACCTGATCTCCACCACGCCCAACGTGGTCTACCAGGTGACGATGGAGGACGGCACCGAGGTGGAGGTGACCAACCCCAGTGAGTTCCCGGCCGGCAAGGTCGCGTCCGTGACCGAACCGACCGTGGCCGCCACGATCCTGACCCCCAGCGACTTCGTGGGTCCGGTGATGGAACTGTGCCAGAACCGTCGCGGGGTGATGGAGGGCATGGATTACCTCTCCCCGGAACGGGTGGAACTGCGCTACACCCTGCCGCTGGGGGAGATCATCTTCGACTTCTTCGACCAGTTGAAGTCCCGCACCCGCGGATACGCCTCCCTGGACTACGAAGCGGCCGGCGAGCAGGACGCGGACCTGGTCAAGGTCGACATCCTGCTGCAGGGCGAACAGGTCGATGCCTTCAGCGCGATCGTGCACCGCGACAAGGCCTACTCCTACGGGGTGATGATGACCGGCAAGCTCAAGGAACTCATCCCCCGGCAACAGTTCGAGGTGCCCATCCAGGCCGCGATCGGGTCGCGGATCATCGCCCGCGAGACCGTCCGTGCCATCCGCAAGGACGTGCTCGCCAAGTGCTACGGCGGGGACATCTCCCGGAAGCGGAAACTGCTGGAGCGGCAGAAGGAAGGCAAGAAGCGGATGAAGAACATCGGCCGGGTGGAGGTGCCGCAGGAGGCGTTCGTCGCCGCCCTGGCCACCGACGGCGGGGGCGACAGTTAACGCGTGCCCGCCCAGGTGACATCCGTGACCACCCCCGCATCCGCCGTCGGGCATCCCACCGCACCCGACCCGGGCCGGGGCAGGCACCCGGCCCGGCCGGTCCCGGAACTGGACCTGACCGGTACCGCCGACGGCGCCCGGCACCGCGACCTCGGGGTGTACGTGCACATCCCGTTCTGCGCGGTGCGGTGCGGGTACTGCGACTTCAACACCTACACCGCGACCGAACTGGGCGGGGGAGCCAGTCAGGACGCCTACGCCGGCACCGCGATCGGCGAGGTCCACCTGGCCCGGGACGCCATGGACGCCGCCGGTCTGCCCCGCCGGCCGGTGCGCACGGTGTTCTTCGGCGGCGGCACCCCCACCCTGCTGCCGGCGGCGGACCTGGCCCGCGTGCTGCACGAGATCGCGGACACCTGGACGCTGGCGCCCGACGCCGAGATCACCACCGAGGCCAACCCCGACTCGGTCACCCCGCAGACGCTGGCCGAACTGGCCGCAGCCGGCTTCACCCGGATCTCCTACGGGATGCAGTCGGCTGTGCCGCACGTGCTGGCCACCCTCGACCGCACCCACGACCCGGCACGGGTCCCCGAAGCGGTGGCCTGGGCCAAGGACGCGGGCCTGGCGGTCTCCCTGGACCTCATCTACGGCACTCCGGGAGAGACGCTCGCGGACTGGGAGGAGAGTCTGCGCGCCGCGATCGCCATGGCACCCGATCACCTCTCCGCGTACGCGCTGGTAGTCGAACCGGGCACGAAGATGGCCGCCCAGGTGCGCCGGGGGGAGCTGGTCATGCCCGACGACGACGATGAGGCGGACAAGTACGAACTGGCCGACGCGCTGCTCGCCGAGGCGGGATACCGCTGGTACGAGATCTCCAACTGGGCCACCACCCCGGACCAGCAGTGCCGGCACAACATCGCGTACTGGCGCTCCCAGGACTGGTGGGGGATCGGGCCGGGGGCGCACTCCCACGTGGGCGGGCACCGGTGGTGGAACGTCAAGCATCCCAGGCCGTATGCGGCCGCGGTGGAGCAGGCCCGGCTCCCGGTGGCCGGCCAGGAACGGCTGACGGCCCAGCAACGGCACGACGAACGGGTGCTGTTGGAGGTGCGCCTGGCCCGCGGCATGCCCGTGGATGACGAACGGCTGCTGACCTCGCTGGTGGCCGACGGCCTGGCGCAGCCCGACCCCGCCGAGCGCGGGCTGGTGGTACTCACCGCCCGGGGACGGCTGCTCGCGGACTCGGTGGTGCACCGGATCCTCGGCCTGACCTGAGCCGGCGGCCCGGCCTCGCTAAGGTGAGGGCAGCGAGGATGGAGTGCGATGAGCCAGCAACGAGGCCACGAGGCCCATCACCCCCGGACCGGGGAGTCGCCCGCCGCTGGTGACACCCACGGCTACGGACCACCGCCGCCGGTACGGTCGGCCTACCCCGGCCCCGAGGAGGCCGGCTTCCACAGCGAGCCGGTCGAACCACCCGGTGCGCACGCCTCGCCCGGCCCCGGGTACGGCCCCGCACCGCCCGCGGCCGCCGCCGGAACCAGGGAAGCCAGCGAGGATCACACGGTGGCCGACTTCTGGTCCGCTGCCAGCGCACAGACGCCCGCCGAGGCCGGAGGCGCCCGGCCGGGGTCCGCGAGCAGGCCGACCCAGCGGGAGCCGGCCGAGGGTGAGTCGAGCCAGATCGCGGTCGGCGCGGTGCTGGCGGTGGTGCTGGGGGGCATCACCCTGCTCGGGTTCGCGTTGCTGCCCGCGGTGGCCACCGTGGCGGTCCTGGTGGTGATCGCCGCCGCCGTGGTGCTCAGCTGGCCGGCAGCGGCCGGGCTGCGCCGCACCGTGCTGCTCGCGCTGGCCGGGCCCGCCGGGGTGCTGCTCGGGTACTGGCTGGTCCACCTGCTGCGCTGATCGGCAACGACCTCGTCCCGGGTCGGTCCGCGGGCCGGGTCACTGCGGCGCGGTGACGAAATCGACCAGTTCCTCCACCCGTCCCAGCAGCGCCGGCTCCAGGTCCTGGTAGTTGCGCACCCGGCCCAGGATCTTCTTCCACCCCCGGGCGATATCCGCCTGGGTCTCGGCCGGCCAACCCAGCGCGCGCAGCGTACCCACCTTGATGTCCTGACCCCGCGGCACCTGCGGCCAGGCGTCCAGCCCGAGCCGGGCCGGTTTGACCGCCTGCCACACATCGACGTACGGGTGCCCGAGCACCAACAGGTGCTCCGCGCCCACGGCCCGGGCCGCCTCGGCAGCGATACGCGACTCCTTCGACCCGGGCACCAGGTGGTCCACCAGCACTCCCAGTCGCCGCCCCGGCCCCGGCCCGAACCGGACCGCGCGCTCGATCAGGTGGTCCACGCCGTCGAGCATCTCCACCACCACACCCTCCAGCCGCAGGTCATCGCCCCAGACCTTCTCCACCAGTTCGGCGTCGTGGCGGCCCTCGACCCAGATCCGTGAGGCCCGGGCCACGCGTGCTCGTGCGCCGTGGACCGCACGTGAGCCGGATGCGGTACGTTCCGGTCGTCGCTGGGCCGGGCGCACCGGCGCGGTCAGGTGGACCGGCTCGCCATCGATCCAGAAACCGGGTCCGAGCGGGAAGGCCCGGTGCACCTCGTGCCGGTCGGCCAGCACCACCACGTGCATGCCACCGCTCTTCTCCACCCGCACCACCGCACCGGTGAAGCCGGTCTCCACATCCTCCACCACCAGCCCCGCCTCCGCCGCCACCCGGGGCAGGGCGGGCGCGCGCCGCGTGTCGGACGCCAACACATCGGCGCCATAACGGTCGAAACCGGTGTACCTGGAGTCAGAGCGGGAAGTGGTCACCCGGTGAGGCTAGGCACACCGCTGGGGAAAACCTGGGAACGACGCGTAGAATTAGCACTCTAGGGGTGGGAGTGCTGATCCCGGAGGCGGGTCGGCCCCCAGACCAGCGGGCGCTGGCGAGGACGGAGAGGAGGCCCGAGATGAGTTCGGAACGACAACTGGAAGTGCTGCGCGCGATCGTGCAGGACTACGTGCGCTCCCGCGAGCCGGTCGGGTCGCGCAACCTGGTGGAACGACACAACCTGGGCGTGTCACCGGCCACGATCCGTAACGATATGGCGGCGCTCGAGGACGGCGGCTACATCGCCCAACCGCACACCTCCGCGGGCCGGATACCCACCGACAAGGGGTACCGGATGTTCGTGGACCAGATCTCCTCCCTCAAACCGCTGTCCCCGGCCGAGCGGCGGGCGATCACCGGGTTCCTGGAGGGCGCGGTGGACCTGGACGACGTCCTGGAACGCTCCGTAAGGTTGCTCGCCCAGTTCACCCACCAGGTCGCGGTGGTGCAGTACCCCTCCCTGCGACGCTCGGCGCTGCGGCACGTGGAACTCGTCCCGATCTCCACCACCCGGTTGATGGTGGTGATCATCACCGACACCGGCCGGGTGGAACAACGCGTGGTGGAGATGCCGGAGGAACTGGACTCCGCGGTGCTGGGTGAACTGCGCGCGCGCATCAATGCCCTGGGCACCGGCCGGGAGTTGCCGGCGCTGCGCACCGCCCTGGAGGGGTTGGAGGACGTGTTCGAACCCGATGAGCGCACCATGGTCACCGAGGTCGTCGGGGCGGTGCTGGACACCGTCGGAGAGGACGTGGAGGAACGGATCGTGATGGCCGGGACGGCGAACCTGGCGCGGTCGGACACCGACTTCACCCGCACCATCACGCCCGTGCTGGAGGCGCTGGAGGAGCAGGTGGTGCTGATGCGGCTGCTCGCGGACATGGCCGAGGAAGCCGCCACCGCCGAACTGGCGGTGCGGATCGGCCACGAGACGTCCTCCGAGAGACTCTCCGAGACCTCGGTGGTGGCCGGGGGTTACGGTGGTACCGGTGCGGACGCGATCGCCCAGGTGGGGGTGCTGGGCCCGACCCGCATGGATTACCCGAACACGATGGCCGCGGTGCGGGCCGTCGCCCGATACTTGTCCAGGATCCTGTCAGCCTGACCCGACCCGTCAAGAAAGCAACCTGTGAGCGACTATTACGCCATCCTCGGCGTCGACCGTGACGCGAGTACTGAGGAGATCAAACGCGCCTACCGCAAACTGGCGCGCCAGCATCACCCGGACGTGGCCGGCGCGGACGGTGCGGAGAAGTTCAAGGACATCGCCGCCGCCCACGACGTGCTCTCCAACCCGGAGAAGCGGCGGCAGTACGACGCCGGCGGCCTGGGCGGGATGAACGGCGGGGGCGGTGACTTCCCGTTCTCGGACATCTTCGACTTCTTCACCGCCGCCACCGGGGGCGGGGGCCAGCGCGGACCCACCCCGCGCTCCCGCCGCGGCCAGGACGCCCTGCTGCGCGTCACGATCACCCTGGAGGAGGCCACCTTCGGTGTCACCAAGGACATCGAGGTGGACACCGCGGTGGTGTGCCAGACCTGTCACGGCACCTGTAGCGCACCGGGCACCGGCCCGCGCACCTGCGACGTCTGCGGCGGGCGCGGCTCGGTGCAGCGCGTGGCCCGTTCCTTCCTCGGTCAGGTGATGACCAGCCAGGCCTGTGCGGCCTGCCAGGGCTTCGGTTCGGTGATCGAGCACCCGTGTGCGGAGTGCTCGGGGGAGGGACGGGTCCGCTCCCGGCGCACCATCAACGTGAACATCCCGCCGGGCGTGGATGACGGCACCCGGATCAAGCTCACCGGGCAGGGAGAGACCGGGCCCGGGGGCGGCCCGCCCGGGGACCTGTACGTGGAGATCCGGGAGAAGACCCACCCCACGTTCACCCGGCGCGGCCACGACCTGCACTGCACCGTGGAGTTGCCGATGACGGCTGCGGCGTTGGGCACCGTGCTGACGATCGACACCTTCGACGGGCCCCAGGAGGTGGACGTGCGTGCGGGCACCCAGCCCGGGGAGATCATCACGCTGCGCAACCTGGGCGTGGGGGTCCTCAACAGCGGTGGACGCCGCGGGGACCTGCACGTGCACATCCAGGTCAAGGTGCCCACCGGGTTGGACGAGGCCCAGGAGGACCTGCTGCGGTCCCTGGCGGAGAAGCGCGGGGAGGAACGCCCCCAGGCGCGGCTGTCACCGGCCGGCTCCGGCATGTTCTCCCGGCTCCGGGACCGGTTCGCCGGCCGCTGAGGCGGCCGCGCCACACCCGGGCGGCGCGCGGGCAGGCACCGTCGCCGGCGGCCCGGTGCCGTGGTCGCGGACGCTCCGGCACGTTGTCGCGTGCACGCCGGCGCGTGATCGCGGGCGCTCCGGCACCGCCAGGCGCATAATGCCTGGGCGAACGCGTCCTGGCCGGTAGAATCAGCGCTTGATCCCAGCGGCGATGAACAGGAGAACGCGGCGCGAGCCGGCCCATGACCGATCCAACCACTGACCTGCCAACCGGGCACGTGCGTGAGCAGGTGACCGTCCTCGAGCACATCTCGATGGTCGCGCTGCTGGGACAACGGGACGAGGTGCTGCGCGCGATCGAGGACGGCTTCCCGGCGCTGGACGTGCACGTGCGCGGCAACGTGATCACCTTCACCGGACCCAGCGCCGACGTGGCGCTGGCGCAACGGCTGCTCGACGAACTGACCCAGATCGCCGGCTCCGCCCAGCCGCTCACCGCCGATGCGGTGGAACGAGCGATCTCGATCCTCACCGCCCCGACCGTGGAGCGCCCCGCGGACGTGCTGACGATGAACATCCTGTCCAGCCGGGGGCGCACCATCCGGCCCAAGTCGGTGGGACAGAAGGAGTACGTGGAGGCGATCGACGCCAACACCGTCGTCTTCGGGATCGGCCCGGCAGGGACCGGCAAGACCTACCTGGCGATGGCCAAGGCGGTCCAGGCCCTGCAGGCCAAACGGGTGAACCGGATCGTGCTCACCCGTCCCGCGGTGGAGGCGGGGGAGCGGCTGGGCTTCCTACCCGGCACCCTGAACGAGAAGATCGACCCGTACCTGCGGCCGTTGTACGACGCCCTGCACGACATGCTCGATCCCGATTCCATCCCGCGCCTGATGGCGGCCGGCACCATCGAGGTCGCCCCGCTGGCCTATATGCGGGGCCGAACCCTGAACGATGCGTTCATCATCCTCGACGAGGCGCAGAACACCTCCGCGGAGCAGATGAAGATGTTCCTCACCAGGCTCGGGTTCGGCTCCACCATGGTGGTCACCGGGGACGTGACCCAGGTGGACCTCCCCGACGGCACCCGCTCCGGGCTGAGCGTGGTGCAGGAGATCCTGGCGGACATCGACGACGTCGCCTTCCGCCGGCTGACCAGCCGGGACGTGGTCCGCCACCGCCTGGTGGCCGACATCATCGATGCCTACGGACGCTACGACGCCGCCCAGCGCCCGCAGCGGGAGAGCGCCGGGGAGGGCCGGTATCGATGAGCACCGAGATCACCAACGAATCGGGCTACGCGCTGGATGAGACCGAGTTCGCCGCGCTGGCCCGGTTCGTGCTGGACGAGATGCACGTGCACCCCCAGGCCGAGGTGGAGATCCGGTTCGTGGACACCACGGTGATGAGCGAGTTGAACCAGCAGTGGATGGACGAGGACGGGCCCACCGACGTGCTGGCCTTCCCCATCGACGAACTGCGCCCCGGCACCCCGGATGCGCCCAGCGCGGAGGGCATGCTCGGGTCCATCGTGCTGTGCCCGCCGGTGGCCGTGGACCAGGCCCGCGAGGCCGGGCACTCCGCCGATGAGGAGATGCTGCTGCTGACCACGCACGGTTTGTTGCACCTGCTCGGCTACGACCACGCCGAGGAGGCGGAGGAGAAGGAGATGTTCGCCCTGCAGCGCCGGTTGCTGCTGACCTTCCTCGCCTCCCGTCCCGGCACCAGCCGGTCCACGTGAGCGCCACCGACCCCGAGGACCGGCCCGGGCAGGAGTACCGCGCCGGGTTCGCCTGCGTGGTGGGCCGGCCCAACGCCGGCAAGTCCACGCTCACCAATGCCCTGGTGCGGCAGAAGGTGGCGATCACCTCATCGCGTCCGCAGACCACCCGGCGCGCCATCCGCGGGATCGTGCACCGTCCGGAGGGCCAGCTGGTCCTGGTGGACACCCCCGGGCTGCACCGGCCCCGCACGCTGCTGGGTGAGCGGCTCAACGACCTGGTGATGCAGACGCTGGCCGAGGTGGACGTCATCGTCTTCTGCCTGCCCGCCGACCAGGCCGTCGGCCCGGGCGATCGCTACATCGCCGAGCAGCTCGCCGATGCGCGCACCCCGGTGGTGGCGGTGGTCACCAAGACCGACGTCGTCTCCCGCGCCCAGGGCGCCGCGCACCTGCTGGCGGGGGACGAACTCGGCGACTGGGCGGACATCGTCCCGGTGTCGGCCCAGCAGGACTACCAGCTGGACGTGCTGGTGCAGGTGCTCTTCGGTCACCTACCGCCCTCACCGCCGCTGTACCCCGAGGGGGACCTGACCGACGAGCCGGAAGCGGTGATGGTGGCCGAACTGGTGCGCGAAGCGGCCCTGGAGGACGTCCACGACGAACTCCCGCACTCCCTGGCGGTGGTCGTGGACGAGATCGTCGAACGGGACACACCCGCCAAGGACGGCCGGCGGATGCTGGACGTGCGGGTGAACCTGTTCGTGGAACGGGACTCCCAGAAGGGCATCATCATCGGCACCGGGGGTGCCCGGCTGCGCAAGGTGGGAACCGAGGCGCGGCGCAGCATCGAGGCGCTGCTGGGTGCCGCGGTCTACCTGGACCTGCACGTCAAGGTCGCCAAGGACTGGCAGCGCGATCCCAAGCAACTCCACCGGCTGGGGTTCTAGTCCGGCGATGATCGTCCGCAAGCTGCTCGCGGTGCTCGGTGTGGTGCTCGTGCTCGGCACCATCGGCGCGCTCGGCGGTCCGCGCTGGCAGCCCGACCAGGTTCCCAACCGGGTGGACTCCGAGACGCTGGACACCTCGATCGGGTCCTCGGCGCTCACCGAACCGGTGGGGACCTATGAGATCGCCGCCGAGGACTTCGAGGTCGACCT
Source organism: uncultured Ruaniaceae bacterium (assembly GCA_938004115.1). Lineage (GTDB taxonomy): Bacteria > Actinomycetota > Actinomycetes > Actinomycetales > Beutenbergiaceae > CALKWS01. The sequence continues at coordinate 2,263 of CALKWS010000009.1, read as the reverse complement.
GGGCGAGGTGGTGGTGCCCGCCCGGTTGACCTACCCGCTGGACGCGCCCCCGGACCGCCCGGCGGTGCTGATGATGCACGGCGCCGGCACCGGGGCGCACACCGCGTTCACCGACCAGGCCCGGGACCTGGCCAGCGCCGGCATCTACGTGCTCGTGCCGCACAAGAACCTGGAGACCTACTCGGTGCGCCACCGTGACTACGTGCAGATGGCTGCCGACTACATGATCTCCTTCGAGGTGCTCCAGGAGCACCCGGGGGTCAACCCCGAACGGGTCGGCGTGTACGGGGAGTCGGAGGGGGCCTACGCGGCCACCGTGGCCGGAGCCTCCTATCCCCAGGTGGACTTCCTCGCGCTGGTCTCCGCCCCGATCGTGCCGCCCCGACAGCAGGCGGCCTTCGCCGCGGACTCATACCTGCGCAACATCGGCGCGCCCGAACCGCTGCTCCGGGCGATCCCGCGGGCGGTCGGGGTGAACATCCCCGGCGGCGGCTTCGAGTACGTCGACTTCGATCCCCGCCCGTTCCAGCAACGCCTGCAACTGCCGGTGCTGATGGTGTACGGCACCGATGACGCGTCGATGCCCGTGGTGCAGGGGGCCGTGCAACTGCACGAGGACCTGACCCGGGCGGGCAACGAGGCCCTCACCGTGCGCTACTACGACGACGCCAACCACGGCATCCGCCGCAACGGGCACCTGGCCGAGGGTTTCACCGAGGACCTGGCGCGGTGGATCCAGGGGCTGCCGGCGACCGCCACGGCCGAACCCCAGGTGGCCGGCGCCAACCCGGAGCAGCAGTACGCTGCCGCGCCGGTGGCGACGCCCCGGTGGTACGCCGACGGGAACTGGCTGATGTACACCCTGGTCGGCTCCCTGGGACTGCTGTTGGTGGGCCCGGGACTGTGGACGGGGAATCGCATCATCCGCCGTGACCGGCGATCGCTCATGCCCGCCCCGCTGGCCCGGTACGCCGCGGCCACGGCACTGGCGTCGGTGGCCACCCTGGTGATCTTCCTCGCCTATCTCACCCAGGTGGCGTACTACGCGCTGAACTACCTACGCAACGACATCGTCGTCGTCGGCGGTTACCTGCTGGTGATGGCCACCGGGGTGCTGGCTGCCTGGGTGCTGCACAGCTCCCTGGAGCAGACGTTGCGCCACCGGGACGCGGGCTGGCGCACCCCGGGAAGGCTGGTCTGGTGGTGCGTGCACGTCGGCGCGGTGAGTCTGCTCATCATCGCCGCCTACTGGGGCGTGTACCCCTCCTTCATATGACCCGCGGGGCTCCCCGGCCCGGTCGCCGCGGCGGCGGAGCCACCGCGCGGCGGTAGGTAGGATCTGCGCAGGTGAGGCAGCGAGAGGGACGTGTGGTGCAAACGCTCTGGGGCGCGGTGACCGACGCCGGCGGTCGGCGCCGGGTGAACGAGGACGCCGTCCTGGCCCGCCCACCGGTGTTCATGGTGGCCGACGGGATGGGCGGGCACGTGTACGGCGCCATGGCCTCGGAGTGCGTCATTCAAGCCTTCGCGGAGTTCGCCGACCAGATCGTGCCCGGCGCCCCGGTGGAGCCGGCGCAGATCAATGCCGTCATCCACCACGCGCAGAATCTGATCCGCGCCCGGTTGCGCGCGCAGCGCCCGGACCCGCCGTCGGATCCGCAGGGGGCGAGCGAGACGGACGCCGAGCCCCTCGCCGGCTCCACCGCAGCCGGCGCGGTCCTCACCAGCCGCGAGGGCACGCCCTACTGGTTGGTCTTCAACGTCGGAGACTCCCGGGTGTACCGGCATGACGAGACCGGGCTGGACCAGATCAGCGTGGACCACTCGCTGGTGCAGGAGCTGATCGACGCCGGCACGCTCACCGCCGAGGCCGCCCGGACCCACCCGGACCGCAATGTGATCACCCGGGCCGTGGGTTCCGCCCGCCCGGTGGAGGCCGACTTCTGGATGCTGCACGCCGGGGAGGACCAACGCCTGCTGGTGTGCAGCGACGGACTGGTGGGGGAACTGGACCCGGAGCAGATCGCTATGGTGATGTCCGGCCCGGCCGGCCCGGAACACCTCAGCCGGGAACTGGTCCGGCGGGCCGTCGACGGCGGCGCCCGGGACAACGTCTCGGCCGTGGTGGTGCAATTGCAGCCCGGGCACCTGGGCGTGCCCGGCAGCCTGGGAAGCCCCTGGGACGAGGACTTGGATGACACACTGCCGCGACCGGGAGCCGGAGCGCTCCGGAGATCGGAAGAGCGTCGTGTAGGGAAAGAGT
>CALKWS010000008.1 GCA_938004115.1 uncultured Ruaniaceae bacterium | reverse complement strand
GGCCGGCGGCGCTGAGCACCTCCGGCTCCCCCGCGCGCATCGCCGGTAGATCCAGTACTTCCGCAACCGTCGGCGTCATGAACGAAGCGTAAAGCATGAACGCCGAAGTGTTGACATACCGTCGCAGGCGAAGTGGCGCGGCGCCGCCCACAATGGAGGCACCGGACATGTGTCCGCGCCGACCCGTATCCGGCTGTCCCGGGCCGATGAGTACCGCCCGACGTCGCCGCCATCAACGCCGAGGAGAATCGATGTCCGCCACAGTGCACCACTGGTCAGACGGTAAGGAATTCACCGGGAACTCCGGCCGCACCGCTCCGGTCACCAACCCGGCCACCGGCGAGGTCACCGCCGAGGTGGCCCTGGCCGACGCCGACGACGTACGCCAGGTGATCCGGGCGGCCGCCGCCGCCTTCCCCGCCTGGCGCGACACCTCCCTGGCCCGGCGCACCCAGATCCTGTTCGCCTTCCGGGAACCGCTGAACGCCCGCAAGGAGGAACCGGCCGAGATCATCACCCGCGAGCACGGCAAGGTGCTCTCCGATGCCCTGGGTGAGGTCACCCGCGGCCAGGAAGTGGTGGAGTTCGCCTGCGGGATGCCGCACCTGCTCAAGGGCGGGTTCACCGAGAACGCCTCCACCAAGGTGGACTCCTATTCCCTGAACCAGCCATTGGGGCCGGTGGCCATCATCAGTCCGTTCAACTTCCCGGCGATGGTGCCGATGTGGTTCTTCCCCATCGCGATCGCCGCGGGCAACACCGTGGTGCTCAAGCCCTCGGAGAAGGACCCCTCGGCGGCCAACTGGATGGCTCGGCTGTGGGCCGAGGCCGGCCTGCCCGAAGGGGTGTTCAACGTGGTGCACGGGGAAAAGGCCGCGGTGGACGAACTGCTGGAGAACCCGGAGATCAAGTCGGTCAGTTTCGTCGGGTCCACCCCGGTGGCCGAGTACATCTACCGCACCGCCGCGTCCCACGGTAAGCGGGTGCAGGCCCTGGGCGGGGCGAAGAACCACGCGGTGATCC
>CALKWS010000007.1 GCA_938004115.1 uncultured Ruaniaceae bacterium | reverse complement strand
AGTCAGTCCTCGCTGGAGGAGCGCAGCACCTCGGTGAGCCGGTTGGCCGCCGCGATCACCGCGTCCCCGTGGAGCCTGCCGGGCATCCTCGTCATCCGCTCCACCGGCCCGGAGATGGACACCGCCGCGATCACCTTCCCCGAGGGGCCGCGCACCGGGGCGGACACCGAGGCGACCCCAGGTTCGCGTTCGGCCACGGACTGCGCCCAGCCACGCCGTCGTACGCCGGACAGCACGGTGGCGGTGAACCTCGCCCCGTACAGCCCGCGATGCAACCGGTCGGGTTCCTCCCAGGCCAGCAGCACCTGCGCCGCCGAGCCGGCCTCCATGGTGAGCGTGGCCCCCACCGGGATGGAATCGCGCAGTCCCATCTGCTTCTCCGCCGCCGCCACGCAGATGCGTTGATCACCCTGGCGGCGAAACAACTGCGCGCTCTCCCCGCTGTGATCGCGCAGCGCGGTCAGCACCGAGCCGGCCGCCGCGAGCAACCGGTCCTCTCCGGCCGCCGAGGCGAGCTCACCCAGCCGCGGACCGAGGATGAACCTGCCCTGCATGTCCCGGGCCACCAGCCGGTGGAATTCCAGGGCCACGGCCAACCGGTGCGCCGTCGGACGGGCAAGGTGCGTGGCGGCCACCAACTGGGCCAGGGTGTGGGGCCCGGCTTCGAGCGCACTGAGCACGGTCGCGGCTTTGTCAAGGACGCCGACTCCGCTAGAGTTGTCCATAACTCGATATTGCCGTCTCGCGACATGAGACGCAAGTCTGATTCGGCGGGTCGGAGCCTGCGAGTGGTGAACGGTTCCAGTAGACGGTCCGACCCCGACCGGCGCGGAAGAACGAATGGGAAAGGTGATGGCGATGGCCGGGACTCTGGCGGAGAAGGTCTGGCGCGACCATGTGGTGCGCCGCGGTGAGGGCGGGGCCCCGGACCTGCTCTACATCGACCTGCACCTGGTGCACGAGGTGACCAGCCCGCAGGCGTTCGAGGGGCTGCGGTTGGCCGGTCGTCAGGTTCGCCGCCCGGACCTGACGATCGCGACGGAGGATCACAACACCCCGACGTTGGACATCGACCTGCCGATCGCCGATCCCACCTCTCGTACGCAGATCCAGACGCTGCGCAACAACGCCGAGGAGTTCGGGATCCGGTTGCACTCCCTGGGCGATGCCGATCAGGGCATCGTGCACGCGGTGGGCCCGCAACTGGGGCTGACCCAACCGGGCATGACCGTGGTGTGCGGGGACTCCCACACCTCCACCCACGGGGCGTTCGGGGCCCTGGCGTTCGGGATCGGCACCAGTGAGGTCGAGCACGTGCTGGCCACCCAGACCCTGCCGCTGGCCCCGTTCAAGACGATGGCGATCACCGTCAACGGAGAGTTGCCCCCGGGCACCACGTCCAAGGACATCATCCTGGCGATCATCGCCAAGATCGGCACCGGCGGCGGCCAGGGCTACGTGCTGGAGTACCGCGGCGAGGCGATCGAGAAATTGTCGATGGAGGCGCGGATGACCATCTGCAACATGTCCATCGAGGCCGGCGCCCGCGCCGGGATGATCGCCCCGGACCAGACCACCTTCGACTACCTCAAGGGCCGCCCGCACGCCCCGGAGGGCGCCGACTGGGACGCGGCGGTGGAGTACTGGAAGACGCTGCGCACCGACGAGGACGCCACGTTCGACGCCGAGGTGGTCCTGGAGGCCTCCGACCTGGAGCCGTTCGTGACCTGGGGCACCAACCCCGGCCAGGGACTGCCGCTGTCGGGCGCGGTGCCCCACCCGGAGCAGATCGCCGAGGAGAACGAGCGCGCCGCCGCCGAGCGCGCCATCGAGTACATGGACCTGACCCCCGGCCAGCCGCTGCGGGACATCAAGGTGGACACGGTGTTCATCGGTTCGTGCACCAACGGGCGGATCGAGGACCTGCGCGCCGTGGCCAAGGTGGTCAAGGGACGCAAGAAGGCCGACGACGTGCGGGTGCTGGTGGTGCCGGCCTCCGCCCGGGTGCGGCTGCAGGCCGAGGCCGAGGGGCTGGACCGCATCTTCACCGACTTCGGCGCCGAGTGGCGCAACGCCGGCTGCTCGATGTGCCTGGGCATGAACCCCGACCAGCTCCAGCCCGGGGAACGCGCCGCCTCCACCTCCAACCGGAACTTCGAGGGCCGGCAGGGCAAGGGCGGACGGACCCACCTGGTCTCCCCCCTGGTCGCCGCCGCCACCGCGGTGCGCGGCACCCTGTCCGCGGTGGCGGACCTGGAGTGGGACACCGAGGTGGACCTGACCAGTTTCGACGGCTCCCCGCTGGCGCCGTTGGACCCGAACGCACTGATGCACGTCTGAGAGGCAATGATGGAGAAGTTCACCACCCACACCGGCACCGGCGTGCCGCTGCGCCGCAGCAACATCGACACCGACCAGATCATCCCGGCGGTCTACCTCAAGCGCGTCACCCGCACCGGGTTCGAGGACGCCCTGTTCGCCGCCTGGCGCTCCGACCCCAACTTCGTGCTCAACAACGAGGCGTACAAGTCCGGCTCGGTGCTGGTGGCCGGCCCGGACTTCGGCACCGGGTCCTCCCGGGAGCACGCGGTCTGGGCGCTGAAGGACTACGGCTTCAAGGCGGTGCTGTCGGCCCGGTTCGCCGACATCTTCCGCGGCAACTCCGGCAAACAGGGCCTGGTGGCCGCCGAACTGGCCCAGGAGGACATCGAACTGATCTGGAAGGCCCTGGAGGCCGAACCCGGTCTGGCCGTCACGGTGGACCTGGTGAACCGCACGGTCACCTGCGGGGACATCGTGGCCACCTTCCAGATCGATGACTACACCCGCTGGCGCCTCATGGAGGGCCTGGACGACATCGGCCTGACCCTGGAGCACGAGGCGGACATCGAGTCCTTCGAAGCCTCCCGCGCCTCCTGGCGGCCCACCACGCTGCCGGCCAAGCACCTGCCCACCGTCCCGATCGAGGCCGCCCGCCCGGTGACGTGAGCCGCCGGGAATCACGATCGGTCACGTGAGCCGCCGGGAACCGCGCACGACCAGAACGAGCCATCGCAACACCCCTTCACCTCGTGGTGTTGCGATGGCGCCCTGAACCTAACCGCCCGTCGGCAGCGCCAATTCCGGGCAGGCTGACCGGTCCGGGTCGCCCAGCAGGCCCGGCGTCTGCGTCCCGCTGCTGAGGCGCTGGCGTCGGCGCCGCCCTGATGGTGAGCCGGATCTGGCCACGAGGGCGGGGGATGGGCCTGGCGGCACTCGGCGGGGCGGGGGAGGTGCCCGGCGGGAACGTTCGCCGACGGGCGCGGTGATCAGCGGGGCGGCGCCGCAGCCGTGGCAGCATTGCCAGACATGGAACATTTCCCCCGCCACTGGGACGTAGCCGAGGATCGGGTGCAGGACCCCAACGGACGGACCTTCCGGTTACGGATCTGGGGATGGTCCACCTCCTCGGCCGGGCAGGCCGCGATCGCCGCTCGGCGGCGCCTGGCGGAGGTCGCCCAGAAGGTCCGCAGCGGCCAGCCCCTGGGGCAGGGGTACTACCACCGCAACCCGCTGCGGGAGGAGGTCCTCCGGGAGATCCGCAGTGCAGAGGGTGACCTGATCGGCCTCATCAGCCGGAACTCCTACGGCGCCGAGATCCTCAACACCGACCGGATCCTGATCGCCGACGTCGACGATCCGTCCGCGGGTAGGCGTCCGCGGCGTAGTCGGGGCCTGGGCAGGCTATTCCGCCGCGGCCGCGCCGCGCCCGAGCCCGAACCGACCGATCCGGTGCTGTCCAGGATCGAGGAGTTCGCCCGCGCCCGCACCCACCTTGGCGTGCACGTGTACCAGACCGCCGCCGGTTACCGAGTGCTCATCACCGGGGTGCATGCCCCGCCTGACTCGCAGTACGCCGAGGAGATCCTCGCCGCGCTGGCCTCCGACCCGTTGTACGCCAGGCTGTGTGCGGTGCACCGCAACTACCGGGCGCGCCTGACGCCCAAACCGTGGCGGACCGGGTTGCGAGCCCCGACCGTGCCATGGCCGTATACCGACTCGCAGCAGGAGCAGGACGCCGCCCGGTGGATCGACCGGTACCGGCAGCGCAGCACCGAGTACGCCGTCTGCCGACTGATCCGCCGCGGCTCCGCCGCGCCCTCGGCAGACGAGGCACTGCTGCTGCAGACCCACGACCAGTACGTGATCGGCATGCCCGAGCAGCCCCTCGCCTGAGCGGCTCCTGGGTGCACCGTGGCCCGGGGCCGGTGCGCAGATGCGCGGCAGCCTGCGCCCGGAGCAGGTCCGGGCCTAGAAGATCTGGCGCAGGTTGGTGCGGGCCAGGTCGATCAACTCATCGCCCCGCCCGGACATCACCGTGCGGATCATGTACAGCGTGAAGCCCTTCACCTGCTCGGCGGTGATCGCCGGCGGCATGGTCATCTCGTTGGGTTCGGTCACCACGTCCAGCAGCGCCGGCCCCGGATGGTCCAGCGCCTCGCGGACCGCATCGGGCAGCGCCTCGGACTCGGTCACCCGGATGCCCTTGATACCCATCGACTCGGCCACCCGGGCGAAGTCCGGATTGACCAGATCGGTGCCGAAGGGCGGGAACCCGGCTGCCTTCATCTCCAGGTCGATGAAGTTGAACGAGGAGTTGTTGTGCACCGCGATCTTCACCGGCAACTCGTGCTGGGCCACGGTGAGCAGCTCTCCGAGCAGCATCGCCAGCCCGCCGTCGCCGGCCATCGCCACGATCTGCCGGTCCGGGTCGGCGAACTGGGCCCCGATCGCCTGTGACAGTGCGTTGGCCATGGTGCCGTGCGTGAACGACCCGATCAGCCGCCGTCGGCCGTTCATGGTCAGGTACCGGGCCGCCCACACCACCGGTGAGCCCACGTCCGGGATGAACACCGCATCGTCGGCGGCCTGCTCGTCCAGCACCCGGGCCAGGTACTGCGGCCGGATCGCCCGGCCGGCCTTGGTGGGGGTGGCCAGGTCATCCAGCCGCTCGCGGGTGCGGTCGTAGTGCTTGACCGCGTCCTCCAGGTGGCGGCGGTCCTTGGCCTCCAGCAGCGGCAGCAACGCCCGCGCCGTCTCGCCCACATCACCCACCAGACCCAGGTCCAATGGCGTGCGCCGGCCCAGGTTCTCCCCGCGGATGTCCACCTGGATGATGGTGGCGTCCTCGGGGTAGAACTGCTGGTAGGGCAGGTCGGTACCGAGCATCAGCAGGGTCTCCGCCTCGGCCATCGCCCGGTACCCGGAGGCGAACCCGAGCAACCCGGTCATGCCCACATCGAAGGGGCTGTCGTAGGCGATGTGCTCCTTGCCGCGCATGGCGTGCACGATCGGGGCAGCGAGCCGGTCCGCCAGCGCCATCACCTCCGCGTGCGCACCGGCGGTGCCCGCACCGGCCAGGATGGTCACCTTCGCGCAGTCGTTGAGCAGGCCGGCCGCACGGTCCAGGTCCTCGGCGGCGGGCAGCACCCGCGGCCGGGTGTCGTGGATCTTGCTGACCGTCTCCGCGGCGGCCTCCTGCAGCGCCACGTCCCCGGGCAGCACCAGCACCGCCACCCCGCGCCGGCTGACCGCCTCCTGCATCGCCACCCGCAGCGCCCGGGGCATCTGCGCCGGCGTGGCGATGACGTCGGTCCACACGCTGCACTCCCGGAACAGTTCGGCCGGAGCAGTCTCCTGGAAGTACCCCGAGCCGATCTCGCCGCTGGGGATGTGCGCGGCGATCGCCAGCACCGGCACCCGGGACCGTTGGGCGTCGAACAGGCCGTTGATCAGGTGCAGGTTGCCCGGGCCGGCCGAGCCCGCGCACACGGCCAACCGCCCGGTCATCTCCGCCTCGGCCGAGGCTGCCAGCGCCGCGGCCTCCTCGTGGCGCACCGTGATCCAGTCGAGTTCGGCGGTCCGGACGGCCTCGGTCAGCCCGTTGAGGGAGTCACCGGCGATCCCGTAGATGCGCTGCACCCCGTTGGCCTGCAGGTTGTCGATGATGTTCCGGGCGATAGTGACCATGGCAACTCCTGGGCAGCGGGCGATGACGTCCGCCTCGATCGTGCCCTCCCCGCCGCGACGGCGCCAACGCAGGCCTTGGCGCCTGGTGGCGGCGCCGTCCCGACTGCGAGGGTTCTGCGAAGACTTCGTGACCGTTCGTGGCGGAACGGTTCGATGTGAGTGGCGTCGCAGTGCCCGACGGCGTAGCACCCGTACTCTGGGTGGCGTCGGTCCCCCTGAGCCGCACGAGATATCACGAGGAGAACCCATGGCCCTGTTGCAGGTACACGGCGGCTTGCCGTTGCACGGTGAGATCACGGTGCGCGGGGCGAAGAACTTCGTCTCCAAGGCCATGGTCGCCGCGTTGCTGGGCGATGGCGTCAGCGAACTGCGCAATGTCCCGGACATTCGCGATGTGAAGATCGTGAGCAATCTGCTGGAGTTGCACGGCGTGGTGGTCGACCGGGACGTGGATGCCGGCGTGGTGCGCCTCGACCCGGGGAACGTGGAGACCGCGCACAAGGCCGATATCGACACCATGGCGGGGACCTCGCGCATCCCGATCCTGTTGTGCGGCCCGCTGCTGCACCGCCTGGGGGAGGCGTTCATCCCGGACCTGGGCGGCTGCCGGATCGGGGACCGGCCGATCGACTTCCACCTGGAGATCCTGCGCCAGTTCGGGGCACAGGTGGACAAGCTCGAATCCGGCATCCTGATCACCGCCCCGCGCGGGTTGCACGGCACCCAGATCGAACTGCCCTACCCCAGCGTGGGCGCCACCGAGCAGTTGCTGCTGAACGCCGTGCGGGCCTACGGCCTGACCGAGTTGCGCAACGCCGCGATCGAACCGGAGATCACCGAGTTGATCGCCGTGCTGCAGCGGATGGGGGCCATCATCTCCGTGGACACCGACCGGGTGATCCGGGTGGAGGGTGTGGAACGCCTCGGCGGGTTCACCCTGACCGCCCTGCCGGACCGGATCGAGACCGCCTCCTGGGCCGCCGCGGCCCTGGCCACCCGCGGGGACATCTACATCCGCGGCGCCGAGCAGGCCGGCCTGATGACGTTCCTGAACACCTTCCGCAAGGTGGGCGGGGACTTCGACATCGACGATCAGGGCATCCGCTTCCGCCACCCGGGAACCGAGTTGAAGTCCATCGCCCTGGAGACCGACGTGCACCCGGGGTTCATGACCGACTGGCAGCAGCCGCTCGTGGTGGCCCTCACCCAGGCCACCGGCC
>CALKWS010000006.1 GCA_938004115.1 uncultured Ruaniaceae bacterium | reverse complement strand
ACCCGGCATTGGACGTTCGGCGGCACCCGGGGCACGATCCACGCCCAGGCCTGGGACCTGGAGGGCCCCTCCCCGCGCTACGTAGCCGTGCTGTGCCACGGCTACGGGGAACACATCGGCCGCTACAACCACGTCGCGGGGGCGCTGAGCCGGCACGGCGGCGTGGTGTACGGCCTGGATCACCTGGGCCACGGGCGCAGCGGCGCCGAGCGCGTGCTGATCGAGGACTTCGACGACGTGGTCAGCGACCTGCACCACCTGATCGAACACGCGATGAGGGAGAACCGAGGCGTGCCGGTGGTGCTGATCGGGCACTCCATGGGCGGCATGATCGCCGCCCGGTACGCCCAGCAGCACGGTGCGGACCTGACCGCCCTGGTGCTGTCCGCCCCGGTGCTGGGCCGATGGCAGTCGGCCGAGGAGTTGGCCGCGGCCGACGTGATTCCCGATGATCCGCTCGACGCCCAGACCCTGTCCCGGGACCCTGCGGTCGCGGCCGACTACGTCGCCGACCCGCTGGTGTGGCACGGCCCGTTCAAGCGCACCACGCTCACGGCGCTGCTGGCCACCCTGGAACAGATCAACGCCGCGGGGAGCCTGGGTGCCTTGCCCACGATGTGGGTCCATGGCGAGGCGGACGAGCTGGTGCCGCTCGCGGACTCCCGGACCGGTATCGAACGCGTGCGCGGGGAACGTTTCCGGGAGCACATCATCCCCGGTGCGCGCCATGAGGTCTTCAACGAGACCAACCAGGATGAGGTGTTCGCCCTGGTCACCGGTTTCATCGACGACGTGCTCGGCGCGCAGAACTGACCGGCTAGCCACGCGACTCGCCGATATAGCACCCATGCCGGCCGCCGCGGCCCGGCGTCCTGACGAATGTCACGGCAGGTCCGTGAGCCACTCACGCCCGGAGCGTGCCGGGGGCGGGCAGAACTGATGACGGCCACCACCGGAGTCGAGCCGTATCGGCCAGCAGACTCGTTGGCATGGATACAGTCATCAGGCTCGACGACGTTCGCCGCACCTATGCAGGCCGGTCCCGCAGCGGCGCGTTCGAGGCGGTTCGCGGTGTGGACCTGCAGGTGCGCCGGGGCGAACTCTTCGCCCTGCTGGGCACCAACGGCGCCGGCAAGACCTCGCTGCTGGAAGTCGTCGAGGGCATCGCCCCGGCCACCGCCGGGCAGGTCCAGGTGCTGGGGAAGGACCCGTACCGGGACCGGGCTGCCGTGCGCCGCCACACCGGCATCATGCTGCAGGAGGCTGGCTTCCCGGCGGAACTGAAGGTCACCGAGATGGCCAGCGCCTGGGCCCGCACGCTCAGCCGCCCCCGCCCGGTGCCCGAGGTGCTCGCCGAGGTGGCATTGTCCCACCGCGCGGACGTGGCGGTGAAGAGCCTGTCCGGCGGGGAACGACGGCGCCTGGACCTGGCGCTGGCGATCCTGGGCCGGCCGGAGGTGCTCTTCCTGGACGAGCCCACCACCGGCCTGGACCCGGAGAGTAGGCGGTCCACCTGGGACCTGATCCGCCGCATGGTGGGGGAGGGAGTGACGGTGGTGCTCACCACCCACTACCTGGACGAGGCGGAGGAACTGGCCGACCGGATCGCGATCATGGACCACGGCCGCATCGTGCGTTCAGGCACCGCGGCCCAGATCGTGGCCGACGAACCGGCCCGGATCAGTTTCGTGCTGCCGGATCCAGGCTCGCCGGATCCAGGCTCGCCGGATCCCGGCACGCGGGATTCCGGCACGCCGGTGCCCGGTGGGGCCCGGGGCGGTGCGGAACTACCGCCGCTGGCCGGACAGCACCGCACCAGGCCGCATCACCACGGGGGAGTGCAGCACACCATCGTCACCCGGGACCTGCAGCAGGACCTGCACCGGTTGCTGAACTGGGCCAGTGTGCACGACCTGGACCTGGCCGAGCTCCAGGCCCGCTCGGCCTCCCTGGAGCAGGCGTTCCTCACCATCGCGAGCCAGGGCGCCGGTCACGCGGAGGCTGCGGCCACCCGAAACGGCACCGCGCCGGCCGGCAGCGGTGCGCTCGACCATCCGACCACCCGACCCCAGGAGACATCGGTATGAGTACCACCATCCCGCGTA
>CALKWS010000005.1 GCA_938004115.1 uncultured Ruaniaceae bacterium | reverse complement strand
GGCTCAGCCCGCACGGCCGGGAGGAACTCGGCGGACGCCCGTTCGGGGACGGCACCCCGCCCGGTCCGGTGGCCGACGGCGAGCAGGTGCCGGCGGACGCCAACCCGCTGTCGGCGCGGCAGCAGTAGGTCGTGACTGAGCATCGCCGGCCGGCCGGCGATGCTCAGTCCTCGTACCTGATCTCCACGCGCCGGTTCGCGGCGTAGGTGTCCGGGTCCTCCGGATCCTCCGGCACTGCGGGGTCGGTGTGGCCGACCCCGGAGACCTGCAGGTCCAGGTCCGGACGCTCCGCACCCAGGGCCGCGGCCACGGCCTCGGCACGACGCTCCGAGAGTTCCTGGTTGTCGAAGTCCTGGCCGATGGTCGGGCGGGAGTCGGTGTGCCCCACCACCTGCACGGTGGCGTCGTCCGGGACGTCGGCGACCAGTTCGGCGATCCGGCCCGGAGCGCTGCCGGGTAGATCCCAGCTGTTCGGTGCGAACAACAGGTCCGTGGACAAGGAGATCACTGCTGCGCCACCCTCACGCTCGATGCCCTCCCCGAGCCTGGTCACAGCGCGCTCGAGGCTGTAGGCACGAGCGGGCTCGGCACGATAGGCCCGCACCGAGTCGCGCAGGTCGGCCGCCGAGACTCCCCCTGCCGGTTCCGGTGGGGGCCCGTCATCGACCACGGCGGCGCCCGTCAGGCTCGTCGTCGCCACCAACAGCACCGTCGCGCACACCACGCCCGCCGCTCGTCCGGCCGTCGTCGGCATCCTCACCACCCTCACCACTGGATCGGTGCGTCGGTGAATTCCACCAGCCCGTCGATCACCGTGATGTCCACGGTGTCGATCTCATCCTCCGGTGCGGCGTAATAGCCGTAGAACATCAAGGTCTGGCCACTGGATACCCGGGTGCCGAAGTGGCTGGTGGCCGAGCCCCACACCGGGCCCGCGGACCGCAGTTGGGAGTACTGCTTGAGGTTGTCCCGGTCGTTCAGCCCGGGCTGGATCCTGCTGCTGCGGTTCATCTCGTAGAACCCGTAGGTGCCGTCCTCCGGCCCCTCCGGGGTGAACGACAGATCCAGTCTCATCACCTCACCGTGCACCTCCAGGGAGTGCAGGCCCACGGTGATCTCCAGATCCCTGTCCGGTATCTCATAGGCGATCGTGGCGACCGCATCCTCCGGCCCCGGGACACCGGTGGTTTGCCCCTCGGCGTCCGCTTCGGACGCCTGGTCCGCGCCGTCCTGCTCGGGTGCCGTCCGGTCGGTCTGCGAGTCGTCCGCCTGGTCACGTTGCGAGTCGTCCTCGGGGGCGTCGGCCGCGACTTGGCGCGCCGGGGGAGCATCGTCGAACTCGGCCGCCTGTTCCTGTCCGCAGGCGGTCAAGGCCCCAGCGGCCAGCGCCGCGGTCGCCAACGTGGCCAACGTACGTCTGATCGGATTCTTCATCGACCATCTTCCCTTCGCTTCCGTCTGATGACGCTCATGAGTCGCGGATCCTGCCGAGGAAGTTGCCGCGATTCGATGTGACGTACCCCACCCGTAATGGTTAATCGGTGACGGTGAGGCGGTGCACGGTCCGCAACTCGGTCCCGTCCGGGGCGCGGGCGCGCAGTTCCACCCGTGCCGTGCCGGGTGAACTGGGCATGAGACTCACGCTGGGTTGGTCGACGACGTACTCACCGGTGGGCAGGGCCCAGACCCAGGTGGTGATGCCCTGCAGGTCAGCGGTGAACACGCCTTCGGCTCCGACCCGCAGTTCGTCCGGGCCGTCGATCGCGATCGCGGCCTGCGCGGTGCGCGATGGGGGCGGGCGGTCGGCGAGCCACCAGCCGGCGGTGAACGTCACGGCGCCCAGCAGCGCCAGCACCGCCGTGAGGACCAGGGCGCGACGGGAGCGCCGACCTCGTGGCCCCGACCGCCGACCCGGCACCGCGGGCGCTGACGCGGCGAGCGGCGCGGTGGCCG
>CALKWS010000004.1 GCA_938004115.1 uncultured Ruaniaceae bacterium | reverse complement strand
GGAACCGGGTCGCCGTCGAAGCCGATCCGCACGAACGGGGCCTCGCACGGGCGCCCCAGGCACAACTCCACCGCACGGCCCACCGGGTCGAACACCGCGGTGGAGATCGTCTCGGACCGGCTGCTCGCCCCGTGCTTGCACAACGACCCGGGGGCGGGCTCGTCCTCACCGGGCACCGTACCCGGCGCCCAGAAGTGCGTGGCCGCCAGGGACCGCACCGCGGCCAGGTCCGGCGCCGACGCCCAGTCCCGCAGTTGCGTGGTGACGGTCTCCCGCCGGGCCCGGGAGTCCGCGCCCGGGGTGCCCTGCTCGGGCTCGAGCAGGGAGGAGGCCAGGGCGGGGTCGACGTAGTGGTTGGTCGCCACCACCGCGCCGCGCGGATCAGCACCACCGCGCGTGCCATGGCCACCGCCCGGGCCTCCCCCGCCCCCAGGACCAGCCCCCTCCCCCGGACCGTCCCCGTCCCCCGAGTCATCCAGATCGCCGAGCACGTCGTGGATCACCGCACTGCCGCTGAAGGCACACTCCACTACGGCGGTGTTCCCCTCGCCGTCGACCATCGTCAGGTTGCCCAGCCCCATCTGCGGCACCGTGCGCAGGTACTCCACCGCCTCGGCGGTGGTGCTGCACTCCTCCAGGATGTGCATCATCGAGGAGAACCGGGGCACGCCGGGCCCAATGTCGCGCGAGGCCACGTGGGTGTCGGCGATCGCCAGCCCGGCGGCATTGAGGCCCGAGGAGTGCACGGCCGGGGCGCCGGCGGTGGACAGCGCCAACCACGCGTGCCCCTCCTCCGGCCACACCCGCAGGATGGTCTGCATCTGCAGGAACCGTGACTCGTTGTCCCGGTTCTTCATCAGCACCGGCCGGGAGCGAGAGGCCGCCATCGTGGTGCACCCGTCGGTCACCCCCAGGGAGCGGTCCAGGCTGCGCATGTACGTGCCCAGCGACGCCGCCAGCAGCGCGCGGGCCGGGATCTGGTACACCTCGGCCATCGCCCCCACCTGCTCCAGGGTGCCGGGGGTCAGGTCCCGCCAGGCGCTGATCACCTCATCCAGCCGGCGCTCCACCGTCGGGTCCTCCAGCGGGTAGTCCGACAGCGTGGCGTCCACCCACTGCTGCACCTGCGGGCGCAGATGAGCACTGGCGCGGGCGTGCGCGGTGCCGATGTCGGTGTGGCTGCCGCGGGCGTCGATCACGGTGGCCGCCGGGTAGCCGGTGCTCATGCGGTGACCTCCTCACGTCGTAGGCTCTCATCGCGCGGGTCGAGCGCATCGCGCAACCCGTCCCCCACGATATTCACGGCGAGCACGACGGCGAAGATCGCCAGTCCGGGGATGGTCGCCAACCACCAGGCGCGGGTGAGGTAGGCCCGCCCGTCCGCGAGCATCGCCCCCCAACTGGGTTCGGCGCCGGCCACCCCCAGTCCGAGGAAGGACAGGGACGCCTCGGTCACGATCACCACGCCGATCTCCAGCGTGGCCACCACCAGGATCGGGGCCATGCAGTTGGGCAGGATGTGCTTGAACATGATCGAGACCGGGTTGGTGCCCAGCCCGCGGGCGGAGAGCACGAACTCCCGTTCCCGCAGCGACAGCGTCTCCCCGCGCACCAGCCTCGCGTACAGCACCCACCCGGTGACCACCAGGGCGATGATGATGTTGTTCAGCCCCCGGCCCAGCACCGCCACGATCGCGATCGCCAGCAGCAGGAACGGGAAGGCGAGCCAGGCGTCCACGATCCGCATGAACAGGCTGTCCACCCAGCCGCCGACGTACCCGCTGACCAGGCCGATGATGATGCCGATCACCGCCGAGAGCAGCACCGCGGCGAACCCGACGATCAAGGAGATGCGCGAGCCGTAGATCAACCGGGACAGCACGTCCCGGCCCAGCGCGTCGGTGCCCAGCGGGTACCCCTCGGACAGCGGGGGCTGCAACCGCGCGGTCAGGTCCTGCAGGTGCGGGTCCTTGGGCGCGATCCACGGGGCGAACACCCCGACGACCACGAACACCACCAGCAGCACCAGCCCAGTCATCACCAGCGGTGAGCTGCCGAAGAACCGGTAGAGCTTCCGGAGCCACATCACCGGGAGGCACCTCCTGACAGTTTGATGCGCGGATCCAGCCACGCCTGGATGATGTCGGTGAGGAAGTTGACCGCCACGAACAGCAGGGCCATCACCAGCACCGCGCCCTGCACGATCGGGAAGTCCCGGTTCTGGATCGCATCGACCACCAGGCGGCCCAGCCCGGGCCAGCCGAACACCACCTCCACCACGATCGCCCCGCCGAGTAGGGACCCGATTCGCACGCCCATCACGATCACCGCGGCGGGCAGGGCGTTGCGGATCATGTGCCGGATCACCGTGGGCCGGTGCAACCCGCGGGCGCGCAGCGCGTCGATGTAGTCCTGGCGCTTGACCTCCAGCAGCCCGGAGCGCAGCACCCGGGACAGGGTCGCGGTGATCGCCGCGCCCAGGGTGAGCGCGGGCAGGGCGATGTGCTTCAGCCCGGACCACAGCGCGGTCCAGTTGCCCTGCAGCGGGGCGTCGATGAGCAGGAACCCGGTGATTTGCCGCAGCCCGCCGGCCTCCAGGCCCAGGCGCCCGCTGGCGGGGAACCAACTCACCGTGATGGACAGCAGCAGGATGAGCATGATGCCCAGCCAGAAACTGGGCATCGAGATGCCGAACAGGGCCACCACGCTGCCGCCGCGGTCCCACACGCTGCCCTGTCGCAGCGCGGAGATGATCGCCACCGGCACGCCGATGACGATCGCCACCACCAGGGCGGCGAGGGTCAGTTCCACCGTCGCCGGGATGGTCGATCCGATGATCTCGGTGACGGGTGTGCCCCGCCGGATCGAGGTGCCCAGGTCGCCCTGGACCGCGCCGATCACGAAGTTGAAGTACTGCTGCACGATCGGTTGGTCCAGGCCCAGCTGCTGCCGATAGGCCTCGCGCTGTTCGGCGCTGACGTTCTCCCCGGCGAACATCACGTCCACGGCGTCGCCGGGGGTGATGTGGATCAGGGAGAACACAATGATCGATACGCCGATGAGCACCAGAACGGTCTGGCCGAGGCGGCGAACGATGACCGGGAGCATCTCAGTCCCTCTCGGCCCCGCGCGCGGTTTGCGCGCGGGGCCGCGTGCTGGGTCGGGTCAGTTGAGGGTCACGTCGGCCACGTTGAAGCGGCCGATCGGGGACGGTTCCCACCCCTGGACCTGGGTGGAGACCCCGTAGATCTCCTCCGGGTTGAGCAACGGCACCCACGGGACCTCGTCCATCACGATCTCCATCGCATCGGCGTAGAGGTCCTCGCGCTCGGCCTCGTCCAGGGTGCTGCGGGCGGCCACGATCAGCTCATCGAGTGCGTCGTTGGTGTACCCGGTGTAGAACGCACCCTCGCGGGAGGGGCTCCAGAAGTGCCGGGCCATGATCACGTCCGCATCACCCTCGGCCACGCCCCAGGAGGACAGGTAGGCCGTGCTGCTGCCCGATTCGATCGCGTCGGTGAACGCCTGGTCCTCCAGCACGTTCACCGAGGCCTCCAGGCCGGCGGCCTGCAACTGGCCGGCCACCGCCTCGGCGAGGGTGCGGTCGGCCTCGGTCACGTCGATCTCCACCGCCTGGTCCACGCCCTCGAACACCGCGCTGGCGGCGTCGGCGTCGAACCCGTACTCCTGGATGCCGTCGGTGTAGCCCACCATCTCCGGGAACGCGGGCTGGTTCAGGCTGCGGGCATTGCCCTCGTACAGCGCGTCCACCAGGGCGTCCTTGTCCACGGCGTGGTTAGCCGCGACGCGGACCTCCTGGTCATCGAAGGGCGCCTCGGTGACGTTCATCGCCAGGAAGTAGATCCGGGTGCCGCTCACGCCCACCGGTTCGGTGTC
>CALKWS010000003.1 GCA_938004115.1 uncultured Ruaniaceae bacterium | reverse complement strand
TCCCGGCGCTGGCTCACCCGAACTCCACGCCCTGGGCCAGGGGCAGTTCGGTCGAATAGTTCACCGTGTTGGTGGTGCGGCGCATATAGATCTTCCACGCATCCGATCCCGATTCGCGCCCGCCGCCGGTGTCCTTCTCCCCGCCGAACGCCCCGCCGATCTCCGCACCCGAGGGGCCGATGTTGACGTTGGCGATGCCGGTGTCCGACCCGGCGGGGGACATGAACGTCTCGGCCTCCAGCACGTCCCGGGTGAAGATCGACGACGACAGCCCCTGGGAGACGCCGTTGTGCAACGCCAGCGCCTCGGAGAAGTCGGTGTAGGTGAGCACGTACAGCAGCGGGGCGAAGGTCTCGGTGCGCACGATCTCGGTCTGGGCGGGCATGTCCACGATCGCCGGTTGTACGTACACCCCGTCCCCGGGGCCATCCACCCGCTGCCCGCCGGTGAGCAGGGTGCCGCCGTCGGCGGTGGCCTTCTCGATCGCGGCGGTGAACGCTTCGGCCGCGCCGGCGTTGATCAGCGGGCCCACCAGGGTGCCCTCCTGCAGGGGTGAGCCGATCGGTAACGTCGCATACGCCGTCGTCAATCGCTCCAGCAGTTCGTCCTTGACGTCGGCGTGCACGATCAGCCGCCGCAGCGTGGTGCAGCGCTGCCCGGCGGTGCCGACGGCGGAGAACACGATGCCGCGCACGGCCAGGTCCAGGTCGGCGGTGGGGGTGACGATCGCGCCGTTGTTGCCGCCGAGTTCCAGCAGGGTGCGGCCCAGCCTGGCGGCCACCCGCGGGGCCACCTTCTTGCCCATCGCGGTCGATCCGGTGGCCGAGATCAGGGGCACCCGTTCGTCGTCGACCATCACCTGGCCCACCGAGGCGTCCCCGAGCAGGACGGCGGACAACCCGGCCGGCGCGCCCACCGTCGCTGCCGCCCGGTCCAACAACGCCTGCGCGCCGAGGGCCGTCAGCGGGGTCTTCTCCGAGGGTTTCCAGATCACCGGGTCCCCGCAGGTCAGCGCCAGGGCAGTGTTCCAGGAGAACACGGCCACGGGGAAGTTGAAGGCGGTGATCACCCCGACCGGGCCCAGGGGGTGCCACTGTTCCATCATCCGGTGGCCGGGACGCTCGGAGGCGATCGTCAGCCCGTACAACTGGCGGGACAGTCCGGTGGCCAGGTCGCAGATGTCGATCATCTCCTGGACCTCACCGGCACCCTCGGAGGGGATCTTGCCCGCCTCCAGGGTGACCAGCATGCCCAGGTCCTCCTTGTGCTCCCGGAGCAGGTTGCCCCACTCGCGCACCAGCGCGCCGCGTACCGGGGCGGGGGTGGTGCGCCACTGGCCGAACGCCTGCTGGGCCGCAGCGATGATGTCCTCGACCTGGCCGTGAGTGTGACTGCGCAGCCGGCCCAATTCGCTGCCGTCGATCGGGGTGCGCACGATGAGGTCCCCGTCGGCGGTGAACGGGTCGCCGGCGCCGAGGCGTTGCAGGGTGTCGCGGGCGAGGGAGGCGGGGGTGGTCATCAGTGGTCCTTTCCGTGGGCGGTGATCAGGGCGCCGGCGCGGGTGTCCACCAGGTCATCGAGGCGCACGTCCTCCTGGCGGATGAAACCGGTGTTCGGCAGCCGGCCGGTGGCGGCCAGTTCCACCATGGCCACCACCGAGGCGGAGGTGATCCAGGAGATCGCCCGCCAGGTGCGGCCGTCCAGCTCCAGGGGGTAGAAGGTGCGGATGTGGTTGTGGCGTTGCAGCTCGCCGTCGATCGTTCCCTCCGCGGCGGCGTGCAGGAAGACGACGTCGTCGTTCACCGGCGGTTTGGCGTTGGTGAGGATCTCGTTGGCCAGTTCCCGGCGCTGGCGCAGGTGCAGTTCGTCGAAGAGGAAGCGCATCTGTTCGTAGTGGCCGGGGTAGCGCAGCGCCTTGTAATCCAGGCGTTGCACGCGCCCTTCGTAGGTCTGGCACATGGTGCCCAGTCCCCCGGAGGTCAGCGCGGCCTCCAGTTCGATGCCGCCGTAGACCACGCGCTCCTGGCCAGTCATCGCCGGGACCATCTGCCGCCGGCCCTCCCGCAGCACCTCGGCGTCGTTGAGGTACTCGTTGATGACGCCGGCCGAGGACCAGTTGAACGCGTACCCGAGCAGCCCGGTGGGGTTCTGCGGTAGTGCCCCGACCTTGAGCTCGATGGACCTGATCTCCTCGAAGCGGGAGGCCAGGGAGGCGCCCACGATGCCGATCAGCCCGGGTGCCAGGCCGCACTGGGGGGCGAAGATCGCCGGGCTGCCCTGGGCCAGTTCCTGCACCCGGTTGGTGGTGGGCACGTCCTCGGTGAGGTCGAAGTAGTGCACGCCGGTGTCCTTGGCCGCCTCGGCCACGGCTGCGTTGTGGTGGTAGGGCAGGCAGGTGAGCACCGCCTCCGCCGCGCCGAGGGCATCGCGCAGGCGGCCGGCGTCGGTGACGTCCAGGTGCTTGACGGCGAAATCCAGATCCGCCCGGGGCTGGGCGTCGTACCCGATGACGTCGAACCCGGAGCGCATCAGCAGGCCGGCCACCAACTCCCCGACCTTGCCGATCCCCAGGACTGCGACGGTGCTGAACGCGTGCTTCACTGCTGAACTCCTTCGCGGGGCGGGTTACGCCCGTGTCGGTGATCGGACGTGCCGGCGCTTCCTTGCGTGGTGGTTGCCCAGCACCGGATCGACTCTACCGATGTTGCTGATTTTCATACACGTTTTGCGTCGCGAGCCGAGCAGGCGCTCCGCGGATCCAGGGTACTGCGTGCCGCGGGTCCGGTACCCTGTTCCAGAGGAAGGTAAGGCCCGTGCTCGATGAGGAGAAGGATCACTGATGTCCCGCGACAAGGTTGTGTTGCTCGCCGGCGCCCGCACCCCGGTGGGCAGTTTCGGCGGCGTGTTCCGCGACACCGCGGCCCATGAACTCGGCGCGGCCGCCACCACCGAGGCGCTGCACCGCGCCGGGATCGGGACCGAGGAGATCGATGAGGTCATCATGGGCTGCATCGGTCAGGTGGCCGGAGATGCCTACAACGCCCGCCGGGTGGCGCTGGCCGCGGGGATGCCGGTGCGCACGCCTGCGCTGACGGTCAACCGGCTGTGCGGCTCGGGCCTGCAGGCCATCTGGTCCGGCGCCCAGGAACTGGCCTGGGGCGGGGTGGACGTGGTGCTGGCCGGTGGGGACGAGAACATGTCCCGGATGCCGTTCTACGACTTCAACGCCCGCTTCAACGACCGGCTCGGGGACCGCACCCTGGTGGATGGCACGGTGGCCATGCTCACCGACCCGTTCTCGAGTAAGCACATGGGCGTCACGGCAGAGAACGTGGCGGCCAAGTACGAGGTCTCCCGCACCGAGCAGGACGAGTTCGCCGTGGAGAGCCAGCGCCGGGCCGCCACCGACGCCGCCCGCGCAGCCTTCGCCGAGGAGATCGTCCCGGTGACCACCGGTGGGCGCCGGCCCGTGGAGGTCTCCACCGATGAACACCCCAAGCCCGGCACCACCCTGGAGACACTGGCGGGCTTGCGCACGGTGTTCCAGAAGGACGGGACGGTCACCGCCGGCAACGCCTCGGGGATCAACGACGGCGCAGGTGCGGCGGTGCTGATGCGGGAGGCCGACGCCCGCTCACGTGGGCTGTCCGGACTGGCCACCATCGAGGCCGTGGCCACCGCCGGCAACGAGCCCGAACTGATGGGGTACGCCCCGGTGTACGCCTTGCAGCGGCTGTGGGACCAGACCGGGCTCACGCCCGACGATGTGGACACCATCGAACTCAACGAGGCGTTCGCCGCCCAGGCGGTGGCGGTGATCCGCGACGCCAAACTCGACCCGGCCAAGGTCAACCCCTACGGCGGCGCGATCGCCCTGGGCCACCCCGTGGGGGCCACCGGGGCGATCCTGACCGTGCGCGCGGCGATGGACCTGCACCGCCGGGACCTGGAGTACGCGGTGGTCACCATGTGCATCGGCGGCGGGCAGGCCCTCGCGGCGCTGCTGAAGCGCTGGGACGGCTGAACGCGTGACGCCGTCCCGGGGCCGGTGACAGCCCGCGGGACGGCGTCGCATCAATCAGCGTCGAAGGCCTCGCGTCATTCAGCGTCTTAGAACGCGACTTCGATGGTGGGGTTGGCCTCGATCACCTCGCGCACCTGATCGCTGCTGAACGCGGCCTTCAGGGCCTCGACCGCGGGGGTGTCGGCGTCCTCCTCGCGGACCACCAGGTGGAGGGCGAAGTCATCGTCCAGTTCGGTGATGAGCCCGTCGTCCTGCGGGTTCAGGCCGAGCGCGGCGATGTGGGAGGGCCACTGGAACAGCAGATCCACCTCTTCATAGGCCTGGTTGAGCACGCTGATGCCCACCTCGAGGAACTCCAGGTTCAGCGGGTTCTCGGTGATGTCATCCACGGTGGACTCATACGGGTCCACGGCCGCATCGAGGGTGATGATGTCCTCATCGGCGAGCAACTTCAGCGCCCGGCCGCGGTTGGAGGCATCATCGGGGATCGCCACGGTGCCGCCCTGCGGTAGGTCGGCGATGTCGTCGATGGTCTGGGAGTAGAAGGCGATGACGAAGTTGTACACCGGCTGCACCCCCACCAGCGTGCCGTCATTGCCCTCGTTGAAGGTCTCCATGTACGGCACGTGCTGGGAGAAGTTGGCGTCGATGTCCCCGTCGTTGACGATGACGTTGGCGGTGACGTAGTCGGAGACCTCCACCAGGTCGATCTCGTACCCATCCTCGATGGCCTCGGCGGCGGCCTCCACCACGTCGGTCATCGGGGACTGCACGGCAGCCACCTCCAGGGTGACCACCTCGCCACCCCCGCCGTCCTGACCGGGGTCGGTTGCGTCGTCGTTCGCTGCTTCGCTCTGCCCGTTACCGGTGCCGCAACCGGCCAGGAGCAAGGTGGCACCGAGGCCGGCGGCGAGGGTGCGCAGGATGGTGGTCTTCGTCATGATCATGCTCTTTCTGGCGTCATCGACGCCGGTCGAGTCGTTCGGAGGTCCGGTACCCCACGGCCTGCATCGCCAGCACGCACAGAATGATGATGACGATCGTGAGGTACATCAGTTGGTCGTTGTATTCCTGGTAGCCGTAGCGCATGGCGAAGTCGCCGATGCCGCCCCCGCCCACCACGCCGAGCACGGTGGAGTAGGACAGCAGGCTGATCGCGGCCGACGTCAGGGCGTAGACCAGCCCGGAGCGCGCCTCGGGCAGCAGCACCCGGACCACGGCCTGCGGCACGGTGGCGCCCATCGACTGCGCCACGCGGGAGATGCCGGTGGGGATCTCGCGCATGATCTGCTCCACCAGCCGCCCGTAGATCGCCACCGCCACGAAGCACAGTGGCAAGGTGGCCGCCCGGGTGCCGAAACTCGTGCCCATCACCGCCCGGGTGAAGGGGATGAGGAACACCACGAACACCAGGAACGGGAAGGAGCGGACGATGTTGATATACATGTTCGCCGCCGACCACACCACGCGGTTCTCCGCCAGCCCGCCCCGCTGGGTGAGGAACACGGCCATCCCCACCGGCAGCCCGATCAGCACGGCGGCGGCCAGGGACACCCCGAGCATGTAGCCGGTCTCGGCCAGGGAGCGGGCGATGTCCTGGCCGTACTCATCGAGCAGGTCGGTCAGCCAGGTCATGCCAGCAACTCCCGGCGCACCTGCTCGCGGTAGTCCGGCAGGCCCTGGTAGCCGGTGGCGTCCACCTCGAACACGTCCCGCAGCACACCCCGCTCCAGCAGGGCGGCGCGGTCGCAGATGGCCTTGACCACCTGCAGGTCGTGGGTGATGACCACCACGGTGGTGCCCAGTTCCTCCCGGGCCTCGGCGAGCACGCGCAGCACCCCCGCGGTGGTGCTGGCATCCAGGGACGACGTCGGTTCATCGCACAGCAGCAGGGCCGGCCGGGTGACCAGGGCACGGGCGAGGCCGACGCGTTGCTGCTCGCCGCCGCTGAGTTGGGCGGGGTAGTGACCGGCGCGGTGGGACAGGCCGACGAAGTCGAGGATCTCATCGACCGCGGCCCACTCCTCCTCGCGGGTGGGCCGCCGGCGCCGGCCGCGGCGGGCCAGCTGCAGCGGCAGGGCCACGTTCTTGCGCACGGTGCGGTTGCTCAGCAGGTGGATGCCCTGGAACACCACGCCGATGTCGCGGCGCAGCGCCCGCAGGGCCCGCCGGGACAACGTCGGCACCTGCGCACCGGCGACCGTCAGGGAACCCGAGGTGGGCATGAGCAACCCGTTGATCAGTTGCAGCAGGGTGGACTTACCGGCGCCGCTCTCGCCGATGATGCCGAAGATCTCCCCGCGCCGAATCGTCAGATCCAACCCCTGCAGGGCGGGGACCCCCTCGGTGCCGGCCTCGAAGCGTTTGGTGACGTCATCGAAGTGCACGATCGGGGGCTCGGGAGCGTCGGTCACGGCGGGGCCTGTTCTGCGGTTCGGGGGGTTCTGCGGTTCGGGGAGGTGTGCGATGAAGGTCGGTCTGCTGCCCGGGGACCGGGACGGTGCGGTCGCACCGGCGAGGGTACGTTCGATGAAGCACATGGCCGCAGCCTCGGCCATGTTTTTGGTCTGAGTACAACTATAGTGACCGCATGAGCGCGATGTACCGGACAGAGGCCGTCAACCACGACGGCGCCGACGGGGCGACCGTGATCCGCGGCGGCGCTCACGTGCCCGTGGCCTCACCGCTGAGCCCGGAAAACGGCACGGACGCAACGAACCCCGAGCAGTTGCTCGCCCTGGCGTGGGCCACCTGCCTGAACGCCACCGCGCGGGTCATCGTGGGCAACACCACACGCACCGCCGTGCGCGTGGAGGTGGAACTGCACCCGGCGGACCCGGGCCCGGGGTATGAGTTCCACGCCGACGCCTACCTGTCGGTGGAGGGCGCCGATACCGCGCGGACCGAGCGGGTGCTGCACGCCGCGCACGCCCGGTGCCCGGTGTCGAAGTTGCTGCACGGTGCGGCGACGGCCCGGGTGCATCCGGAGCCGTACTCGGGCTGATTCCAGGCCCTGACTCTCGGTCTTCGGGTGCGGCCCATGCTGAACAGTGGGCTCGGTCAACCGAGTTGACCAACCTGGTTGACCAGGCTAGTCTGGCTTGTATGGCCACGACGGTGAAGGTGCAGTACGCGAAAACGCACCTGTCTGCGTTGCTCGCGCGCGTAGAACAGGGGGAGGAGATCGTCATCGCGCGAGGAGAGACACCGGTGGCGAGGTTGTCACCACTGTCGACGCAGAGCACACGCGATCTGGGGTTCGTTGCCTACGACGTGCCAGTTGAGTTCCACGAAGAATTGCCCGAGAGCGAGTTGGCTGCCTGGCAACAGTGACCTATCTCCTCGATACACACTCGTTGCTGTGGGCGCTCACCGATCCGGCCGGGCTCAGTCAGACGGCGCGACGGGTCATCGCCGCCCGCAGCAATACCCTCTTTGCCTCATCGGCTAGCGCGTGGGAAGTGGCTACCAAGGCCCGGTTGGGCAGACTCCCCCAGGCTTCGGGACTTCTGCGCACATGGGACCGCAATCTGCGACGGCTGGGGTGTGAGAGGTTGCCGATCACCGACGATCACGCGCTACTTGCCGGCAGCCTGGAGTGGGACCATCGCGACCCTTTTGACCGGATGCTCGCGGCGCAGGCGATGAGCGAAGGGCTCGCGCTGATCACACGAGATCACGCGTTCAGCGGACTTCGTGGTGTTCGCACGGTTTGGTAGCGCTTCTTTACGCGCGACCTTGCACGTAACCTCGGTGTCACCCGGTTAGCAGACCGCGCAGTTCAGCGGCCGCGGCACGTGGATCGGTTGCTTCGGTACGCCGCCCGCGAGGGGCAGGTGCGCCACCTGGACGGCGGGGTGCTGGCCTGGGTGGAGCAGGTGGCCCCGCACCTGCCGCGCTATTGAACAGCCAGCCGGCTCCCAGTCACGGCTCGGTGCACTGCGCAGTCTCCGCGTGCCCGTCAGCGTCCGACGGCGTAGCCCTGCATCCCCCGGGCGTTGGCGCCGGCGTGCAGCAGCCCGTCGGCCCGGCGGCCGGCGGCGCTGATCCGGCCCAGTGACCACGGCCCGGTGTCGCTGACCTGGTGGCCCCGGCGGCGCAGTTCGGTCAGCACCTGCTCCCCCAGCCGCGACTCGACGTGCAGCCCGGCCACCTCCGCGGCCCGCGGATAGAACGACGACGGCAGGTGCGTGGTGTGCCAGTTGGGGGCGTCGATGGACTCCTGCAGGTTGCGCCCGTGCAGCAGGTGCGCGATGAGGAACGGCACGGTCCACTGATCCTGCTGGTCCCCGCCCGGGGTGCCGAACGCCAACGGTTGCCCGTCCCGGATCACCATCCCCGGGGACAGCGTGGTGCGCGGACGCCGGCGCGGGCCGATGCTGGCCGGCAGACCCTGCTCCACCCAGAACATCTGCGCCCGGGTACCCAGCGCGAAACCCAACCCCGGCACCACCGGGGAGGACTGCAACCACCCGCCCGACGGCGTCGCCGACACCACGTTGCCCCACCGGTCCACCACGTCCAGGTGGCAGGTGTCCCCCCGCCCGGCCCGTTCCGCGGCGCTCACATCGCCCACCGCGCCGCCCCCGGGCACCTCGGAGGACATCGTGGGCTCCCCCTGGCCCGGGACGCGCACGCCCTTGTCATGGCCGGCGTTGGCCTCGAACGCCGCGAGCGCCGCCCGGGCCAGCCGCGCCGAGGTCCGGCCCGGGGTGCCCGGCCGGAACTCGGTGCTGGCCTCGCCGTCGATCAGTCCGGAACGTTCGACGGCGTAGGTGCGGCTGAGCAGGTCCGTCATGGGCACATCGGTGTGCTCCGGGTCGCCGTAGAAGCCCTCCCGGTCGGCGAAGGCTAACTTGGCCACCTCGGCCACGGTGTGCACCATCTCCGCCGAGCCCGGGTCGGCCGCGCCGATGTCCAGCGCCTCGAGCATGGCCAGTTGCTGCAGCAGCACCGGGCCCTGGGACCACGGGCCGGGTTTGAGAACCTGCGCACCGCCGAACTGCACGCTGAGGGGTTCTTCCTCGGTCGCCCTCCAGGTGTGCATGTCCTGGGCGGTGAGCAGCCCGGGGCGCACCTGGCCGCTTTCGTCCCAGGCCCCGGCGGCCATGAAGTCCTCGATCGCCTCGGCCACGAACCCGGAGTAGAACGCGGCCCGGGCGGCCTCGATCTGGCCCTCCCGGTCGGAGCTGGCGGCTTCGGCCTCGGTGACGATGCGTTCCAGGGTGGCGGCCAGCGCGGGGTTGGTCAGCAACTGCCCCGCCTTGGGCACCTGCCCGCCGGGCAGGTAGATCTGCCCGGAGGCGGTCCAGTGGTCGGTGAAGATCTGCTCCATCGAACCGATCGCGGCCGCGGCCCCCGGTAGCAGCGGGTGCCCGTGCTCGGCGTACCCGATCGCGTACTGCAGCACCTCGCGCAGGGACTTGGTGCCGTACCGGGCTAGCAGGTGCATCCACGCCCCGAAGGTGCCCGGCACCGTGGCGGCGAGCAGCCCGGTGCCCGGGATGAGGTCCGCGCCCAGGTCGGTGTAGGCCTGGGCGGTGGCTGCCTGTGGGGAGACGCCCTGTCCGCAGACCACGAAGGTACGGCCGGTTTCGCCGTCGTGGGCGATAAGGGGCATGTCCCCGCCCACCCCGTTGAGATGGGGTTCGACGATGTGCAGCACGAAGCCGGCCGCCACCGCCGCGTCATAGGCGTTGCCGCCGTCCTCCAGCACCGCCATCCCGGTGGCCGAGGCCAGCCAGTGGGTGGAGCCGACCATGCCGAAGGTGCCGAGCAGTTCAGGACGCGTAGTGAACATGGCCTCTAGTCTTGCCGATCCCTGCGGGTGCCTCACACCACCCCGGCGCCTTCGCGCCGAGGGGGTGATCGCTCGGCTGATATCGCGCTGCGGGCCGAATCACCACCCCGCGGCGTGGCCACCACGCGTTGTAGCGGTCTGCGACGCCGCACCGACGCACCGGTCATGACCGATGTCACCGGCAGTTGGTGACAGCACCGCCTGATGCCCGCCAGCCCTTCCCGCGCAGGCTAGAAGCATGGACCTTCCAGCAGCACCCGCGGCAACGCCCGCGGCCAGGGCGGGCACGCCGTCGTCGAGCATGACCGGCCACCCGTCGAGCACCGCCGGCGTTGCATCGAACCCGAGCGACCAGCCAGCGGGCGGGACCCCGGCGGTGCACCTGCGCGGATTGCGCAAGAGTTTCCGCAGCAGCAGCGGGCCGGTGGTGGCCGTCGACGGGGTGGACCTGAGCATCGGGTACGGGGAGATCGTGGCGTTCCTGGGGCCCAACGGGGCGGGTAAGACCACCACGTTGGACATGGTGCTGGGGTTGGTGGAGCCCGACGCCGGCACCGCCACCGTGATGGGGATGCGCCCGCGGGCGGCGGTCCAGGCGGGCCGGGTGTCCGCGCTGTTGCAGACCGGCGGGTTGTTGCGGGACCTGTCCGTGGCCGAGACGGTGCGGTACATCGCCGCCACGTTCCCCCGCCCGCGTCCGGTGGAGGAAGTGCTGGCCCGCGCCGGTCTGACCGAGTTGGCCCGCCGCAAGGTCTCCAAGTGCTCCGGCGGGGAACAGCAACGGCTCCGGTTCGCGCTGGCGTTGCTGCCGGACCCGGACCTGCTGGTCCTGGACGAGCCCACCGCCGGGATGGATGTGCGCGCCCGCCGGGAGTTCTGGGACACCATGCGGGCCGAGGCCCGCGCCGGCCGATCGGTCGTCTTCGCCACCCATTACCTGCAGGAGGCCGAGGACTTCGCCGAGCGGATCGTGATGATCTCCGGGGGGAGGATCGTGGCCGATGGGCCCACCGCCCAGATCCGCGAGCGCAACTCCGGGCGGCTGCTGTCGGTGGACCTGCCCCGGCACGGCGCCGAGGATCTGCTGTCCGATCTTCGCGCCCTGGATCTCATCAGCGAGGTGTCCACCAGCGGCAACCGGGTGCTGATGCGGGCAGCGGACACCGACGCCGCCGCGCTGGCTCTGCTGCGCGACGTGGGGGTGAGCGGGCTGGAGATCGCCAGTGCGGACCTGGAGAGCGCGTTCGTGGCGCTGACCGGCAACGCTCCCGCGGAAGCACCAGCCGGCACCGGCGCCCGGACCCGACCCGACCATGGCCCGGCCGCCGCATCGACGAACGGCACCGGCCCGGCCCGATCAGCACACCCCAGCGAGGAGAACCGATGAACGCCACGATCCTGCGCCTGGAGCTGCTGCGTCAGTTCCGCGAGTTCATGGGCCTGTTCTTCATCGTCATCCTGCCCGCGTTCTTCTACCTGATCTTCGGCGCCTCGATGGACTTCAGCGACGCACCGGCCGGCAACGGCAACGTGGCGATGTCCATCATGATCGCCATGGCCGCCTACGGGGCGGTGGTGGCCACCACCTCCATCGGCGGGCAGGCCGCCGTGGAACGGATGCAGGGCTGGGGACGCCAGTTGGGCCTCACCCCGCTGCGGGATTCCACCTACGTGGCCACCAAGGCCCTGGTCGCCGTGATCATCGCCGCGATGCCGATCGCGCTGATCTACACCCTCGGCGGCCTCACCGGCGCCCAGGGGGACACTCGCGCGTGGGTGCTCAGCGCCCTCATCGTGATCCCCGGGGCGGCGCTGTTCGCGCTGTGGGGGCTGGTGTGGGGCCTGGCGATCCGGTCGGAGTCGGCGATCGCGGTGGCCAGCGGGTCCACGGTGGTGCTGGCGTTCTTGGGGAATATGTTCATGCCACTCTCGGGAACGCTGCTGACCATCGCCAAGTTCACCCCGCTGTACGGGTACGCGGCCCTGGCCCGCTATCCGCTCACCGAAGGGTGGCTGGCCACCATGGACGGGTCGGACCTGGCGCGCGAACCGCTGTGGGTGCCGCTGGTGAACGTGGCCGCCTGGACGGTGCTGCTGGCCCTGATCGCGACGTTGCTGGTGCGCCGTGGCCGGGCCCGGCAGTAAGCCGGTTGTGGCGCCCGCGCATGCGCGGGTGGCAGGATCGGAGGCACCCATGAAGCCCGTCCCCGCATCCGACGACGCTCCGCCGCCCACCGGCGGGAGCGATCACACTGCAGCCGGCGTGGACCCCAGCGCCACCGGCCCGCAGCCCACCGGCCCGCAACCCACCGGCTCCCAGTCCACCGAGCCGCAGCCCACCGACCCGTGGGAACGGTTCGGCTGGGTGATGGCCACCATCTGGTTGCTGTTCCTCTTCTACCCGACCGCCTCGGTCCTGGCCGCCGACCTCCCGGTGTGGGCCAAGGCCACCGGGATCAGCATGATCGCCGCGTTCGCCGGGGTGTACATCGCCGGGTTCGTGCGCATCGGCAGGACCGAGTCGCTGACCCGGGTGATGCGCGTGGGCATCGCCCACCTGGCGATGCTGGTGCTCCTGACCCTCGCGCTGGTGCCGCTGCTGGGTATCTGGGCGCTGTCCACCACCCCGTTCGTGGTGGCGCTGGCGATGTTCGCCCTGCCCCTGATGTGGGGCGCCGCCATCGCCGGGGGCACCATCGCGATCGCGCTCATCGCCTCCCTGGCCACCGGCGAATTGGGCAACACGTGGTTCTTCATCCCGATCCTGGCCATGGTGGCCACCGGTAACGGGCTGGTGCGGTTCCTGGAGGGGCGCCAGGCCACTTACCTGGCCATGGAGGAAGAGCGCCAGATCATGGCCGAACGGGACCGGGTGGCCCGCGACGTGCACGACGTGCTGGGCCACTCCCTGACCGTGATCAGCGTCAAGGCTGAACTCGCCGAACGGCTCCTGGACGCCGACCCCGCCCAGGCCCGTTCCGAGTTGGCCCAGATCCAAACGCTCTCGCGTGAATCCCTGGCCGAGGTGCGCGCCACCGTGGCGGGCCTGCGCGCCGCCCGCCTGGAGGATGAAGTCGCCCGGGTGCGCTCGGCCCTGGAAGGCGCCGGCATCCGGGCCGAACTGCCCGACGACGTCACCGTGGTGGACCCCCGCCACCGCAACGTGCTCGCCTGGGTACTGCGCGAACTGGTCACCAACGTGGTGCGCCACTCCGCGGCCACCGGCTGCCAGGTGCAGTTGGGCAGCACCTGGCTGCGAGTGATGGACGACGGCGTGGGGCTGGGTGGGGCTGCGCCCGGTCACGGCCTGCGCGGGGTGGCGGAACGGATCGGATGCGGCGAACTGGACATCCAGCCCGGGCCCCGCGGCCGGGGCACCGTGGTGACAGTGCAGATGAACCCCGGGGACGCCCCGCCGGTGCCGGCTAGCGCGGAGGTTCCCGCCGCCGACCGCCCAGGCACCGACCACCCCGCCGCCGACCACCCAGGCACCGACCACCAAAGTACCGATCGCCCGGGTGCGTTGCACCGGCATGAGCCGCCTGCCCAAGGCGGGCCCGTCGTCGTCGATCCCGGCGTGGTGCGCGGTGAGTGAGGGCAAGATCCGGTTGCTGCTGGCCGATGACCAGGCGCTGGTGCGCGGGGCGCTGGTGGCGCTGTTGAACCTGGAACGGGATCTGCAAGTGGTCGCCGAGGTCGGCTCGGGCGATGAGGTGCTGCCCGCGGTGCGCGCCCAGGAGGTGGACGTGTGCCTGCTGGACATCGAGATGCCCGGGATGGACGGGATCGCCGTGGCCGAGCAGCTGCACCGGCAGGCACCGCAGGTGCGGTCGCTGATCGTGACCACCTTCGACCGGCCCGGGTACCTGCGCCGGGCGATGGACGCCGGGGCCAGCGGGTTCGTGGTCAAGGACACCCCGGCCACCGAACTGGCCGAGGCGGTGCGCCGGGTGCACCAGGGGCTCCGGGTGGTAGACCCCTCGCTGGCCGCCGAGTCCCTCAGCGGCGGGCCGAACCCGCTCACCGGGCGGGAGCAGGACGTACTGCGCGAGGCCCTGGAGGGTGCCCCGATCGCCACCATCGCCGCGCGGGTGCACCTGTCGGCCGGGACGGTGCGCAATTACCTGTCCTCGGCGATCGGCAAGACCGGCACCACCACCCGGGTGGAGGCCGCCCGCACCGCCCAGCG
>CALKWS010000002.1 GCA_938004115.1 uncultured Ruaniaceae bacterium | reverse complement strand
GATCCCGACGCGTGCGAGCCGGTCTCGCCGCTGTGGGCGCCATCGCCCTGTTAGCCGCCTGTGCCCCCGGAGAGGTCGAGGGCGACAATGACGACACCGCCGCCGAGGAACCGGTCGAGGTCGAGGAGTTCGACCCCGCCGACTACGCCGGTGAGACCCTGAACTACGTCTACTTCACCGACGGTCCGGACGAGCAGGCCACCCGCGACATCATCGCCGACTTCGAGGAGGAGTACGACGTCACGGTCAACCTCGAGGTGCTGCCGTACGCGGACCTGATCACCTCGGTGCAGGCCCGCCTGTCCGGCGGGGACGCTCCGGATGTGGTGCGCCTGACCTCCCTGACCGACTTCCGCCTGGACCTGCTGGACCTGCGGCCCTACCTGGGCGAGGACTACGCCGATGAGTTCCTGCCCGGTCCGATGGGCGGGGCCACGGGTGACAACGGCGAGATCCTCGCGGTGCCCTCGGACCTGACCCTCAACGGCCCGTTCATCAACGTGGACCTGTTCGAGGAAGCCGGTGTGGACGTGCCGGACGTGGACGACCCGTGGACGTTCGAGGAGATGATCGCCGCCGCCGAGGAGGTCCAGGAGGCCACCGGCACCGCCTACGCCATGGCGATGGACAAGTCCGGCCACCGGGTCTCCACCGTGCTCAGCTACTACGGCACCGCCATGGTGGGCGACGGGGAGATGACCCTGGACGCGCAAGCCGCCGAGGACGCCCTGCAGCCGCTGGTGGACATGATGGAAGCCGACACCATGCCGCGGGACTTCTGGCTGGGCGCCGGCTCCCGGTACGAGGGCGCCAACGAGATCTTCCTGGCCCAGGACGCCCCGGTCTACCTGTCCGGTAACTGGCAGGTGGGACAGTTCGCCGAGAATGCGGACTTCAACTGGATGGCCGCACCCAACCCGTGTGCCGTGGAGTGCGGCGGGTTCCCGGGCGGGAAGTACATGGCCGCCTTCTCCGACAGCGCCAACCCGGCCCTGGCCGCGGAGTTCATCCGGTTCGTGAACGAGCCGGAGAACCAGGCCGACTTCGTGGCCGCCGGCGGGTTCCTGCCCACCCGGGCCGACCTGGCCGAGGACGGCGTGCAGTACCCGGACCGCCAGGAGGACATGGACACCTACCTCGCCGACCTGGTGCGCACCCCGGAGTTCGGCTACGCCGCCAACGGCGACCCGGCCTTCGCCGCCTCCGCCAACGAACTGGTGGCCGAACTCGATGAGGTGGTCGCGGGCAACAAGGAATTGCCCGATGCGATCGCCGACCTGCAGGACAGCATCCAATCCCTGGTCGACGAACTGAATTGACCGCGCTGACCAGCGATAAGGCGCAGTCCCCACGGCGGGCCAAGCCGTGGGGGCTGCGCCTCGCGCCCTACCTGTTCCTGCTGCCGAACATGGCCATCTTCGGCGCGTTCACGATCTGGCCGGCGATCAACGGGTTCAATATCTCGTTGTACTCCTCCTCCGACGGCCGGCGGTTCCGCTGGGAGGGCCTGGGCAACTACCAGCGCATCCTCACCGACAGCGAGTTCTGGGGGATCGCGCTCAACACCGTCCTGTTCGCCGTCGGCTACCTGATCCTGTCCGTCACGCTCGGGGTGCTCCTGGCCGTCCTGGGCAACCAACAGCGCCGCGGACGGGCGTTCTTCCGCGCGGCGTTCTTCGTGCCCGTGCTCATCTCCCCGGTCGTGGCCGGCCTGGTGTGGAACTGGATGCTCGAACGCCGCGGCGGGCTGGTGAACTCCTTCCTGGGCCTGTTCGGCGTGGGCGACATCGCCTGGCTCATCGATCAGCGCCTGGCGCTGCTGTGCGTGATCGGGGTGGGCGTGTGGCTGCAGTTGGGCTTCTACATGCTCATCCTGCTCGCCGGCCTGCAGGGCATCGACCCGAACGTGTACGAGGCCGCCCAGATCGACGGTGCGAGCCGGTGGCGGCAGTTCTGGTCCATGACCCTGCCGCTACTGCAGCCCTCGGTGTTGGTGGTGGTCATCCTGTCCACCATCCACGGGTTCCAGGCGTTCGACTTCATCTTCACCCTCACCGGCGGCGGCCCGGTGGGGGCCACCACCCTGATCGTGCAGTACATCTACGAGAACGGGTTCGTCTCACCGATCCGGTACGGCCTGGCCACCGCGGGCAGCGTGCTGCTGTTCCTCGTGGTGTTCACCCTGACCGTCATCAACTGGATCGTCGGCCGCCGGAGGGAGGCAGCATGACCGCACCGGCACCGACCAACCGGCAGTCCCGCAAGGACACCCCCGGGCGCACCTGGACCACCACCGGTACCCGCCGGGTCACCGCCACCGACGCGCTGCGGGTGGTCATCCTCAGCACGTTCGTGCTCCTGGCGCTGATCCCGGTGGTGTGGACCCTGCTCGGGTCGTTCAAGACCCCCGCCGAACTCGCGGCCCGGCCGATCACGATCCTGCCGGAGAACTGGGGCCTGGAGAACTACACCGACGCCCTGGGCCGGTTCAACTTCACCGTGTACCTACGCAACAGCGTGATCGTGACCATCGGCGCCACGGTGCTGACCCTGACGATCAACGCCATGGCGGCCTACGGACTGGCGAAGTACAACTTCCGCGGCCGCACCGGGCTGTTCCTGCTCACCCTGGCCACGATCATGATCCCGCTGCAGGTGATCCTGATCCCGGTGTACCAGGTGGTGGCGTCGATGGGGATGGTCAACACCCTCTGGGGTCTGATCATCCCGGCCGCCGCGACCCCCACCGGGGTGTTCATCCTGCGCCAGTACATGCTGGGCATCCCCGATGAGCTCATCGAGGCGGCCCGGGTGGACGGGTCCGGGGAGTTCCGCACCTTCGTGCGCATCGTGCTGCCGCTGTGCCGCCCGGCGCTGGCGGTGGTGGCGATCCTGTCGGTGATGTGGCGGTGGAACGACTTCCTGTGGCCGTTGGTGGTCGCCCAGAGCGAGAGCGTGTACACCCTGCCGGTGGCACTCGCCCGGTTCAACGCCGAGGAGACGGTGCCGTTCAACCTGATCCTGGCGATGAGCGTGGTCACCATCGTGCCGGTGATCCTGCTCTTCCTGGTCTTCCAGCGGCAGATCACCACCGGTATCGCCAACACCGGGATCAAGTAGGCGGCCGACGGCGTAACGGCGGCTCCCGAACGAGGCGGCCGACGGCGTAACCCGGCTCCCGAACGAGGCGGCCGACGGCGTAACCCGGCTCCCGCACAAGAAGGCCGACGGCGTAACCCGGCTCCCGCACAAGAAGGCCGACGGCGTAACCCACCCAGTCACTCCTGGAGATTCCCCACCCATGTTCGACCCCCTGGCCCCCACGGGCCGGACCGTCCACACCACCGACGCCGACGGCACCGTCCGGGACTGGCTCATCAGCCCGGCACGGGCCACCCCCGCCGAGGACCTCGCGGACTTCCTGCCCGCCGGCGGCGATCCCTGGCAGGGCCGCTGGGTCCTGACCAACGGCCCGGACGTGGCCGAGCTGAAGGAACGGCTCGCCACCGCCCATCCGATCGACGCCGACCAGGACCTGCCCGAACCCCTCGAGGGGGGCGCGTTGGACTGGGTCGCCGGGGGGCGGGCTGTGCGGGACACCTGGCAGCGCGTGCGCACCGGCCCGGACGGGTTCGTGGACTGGTCCCAGTTCTGCTTCACCCCGGAGTACCGACACGCCATGGCGGCCACCGTGCTGGAGGTGGACCAGGCCGAGTGGCGCGATCTGGAGGTCGCCAGCACCGGGCCGTTCGTGCTCTGGGTGGACGGCAAGGAGGTGCTGCGCGGCACCACCGTGTCCTACATGGAACCCGAGATCCACCGCATCCGGGTGCGCCTCCCCTCGCGCACCACCACCGTGCACCTGGCCACCTGGCAGGTCGCGTTCCGCGAGTGCCGACACATCGCCCGGCTGCGCGTGCGGGGCCTGCCGGTGCGCGTCGTCATCCCCTCCCCGGGAGCCGATGAGACCGCCGCCCGCACCGCGGACACGGTGCTGGACACGATCGCCTGCACCAGCTGGGCCCAGTACACCGACACCGCCACCCTGACCGCCCCGCCCGGCGTGGCCCTGCGGGTGCGGGTGGCCGGGCAGGAGCAGTGGCATCCGGTACGCGCCGACGACGACGGGCGGGTACCCGTCCGGCTGCGGCAGACCGAGCAGGCGCGCGGCACCGGGGCGTCGCTGCTGTCCAGCGGTGAACAGGTCATCGAGGTCAGCCTCGACGACGACCGCTGCCCCCAGGTGCGCCGCTTCCGGGTGGCCGCGTTGCACCACGACACCCGCACCCAACCAGAGGGCAGGCCCGCCGACTGGCGCGAGGAACTGCTCACCCACGCCGCCCGGCCGGCTCCCGGCGGGCACCAGGGCAGGGGAGTGGTGGGCGTCCTGGCCCGGCACGCGCTGGACCCGGCCACCGCCGAGGTGCACCGGGAGGACCTGGCGGCGGCACTGGACCTGATCCGGGCGCGCGGGGACTGCGCGGACTTCGAGATCCTCGCGCTGCTGAACCTGTGGCACCGGGTGCCCGCCGCGCAGTGGGCGCCGCACCTGCGGGAGGACGTGACCGCGGCCCTGGTGGGGATGAAGTACTGGATCACCCAGCCCGGGCTGGATGCCATGTGCTACTTCACCGAGAACCACCAGCTCGTCTGGCACGTGGCCGAACACCTTGCCGGACAGACCTACGCCGATCACACCTTTACCGTCGAAGGCCGCACCGGGGAGCACCACGCCCGCGCGGGCCGGGACCGGGCGGCGCGGTGGATCGACCACAAGCTCCGCGGCGGGTACAGCGAGTTCGACTCCAACGCCTACCTGGCGATCGACAGCCTGGCGCTGGCCACGCTGGTGGAGTGGAGCCGGGACGAGCAGTTGGTGACCGCGGCCCGGGCGCTGCTGGACAAGACACTGCTGACGCTGGCGATGAACTCCTGGCGCGGCATCCACGGCGCCGCACACGGCCGGGCCTACGTGCACGCGCTGCGCAGCGCCCGGTTCGAGAACACCTCCCCGATCCTGCGGCTCATCGGCGGGGTGGGCACCTTGAACGAGGAACTCCTGCCCGCCACCGTGCTGGCCCTCAGCGAGCGGTACCAGATCCCGGCCCCGGTGCGGGAGCTGGCCGGCCACGAACCGGAAGCGTGGTGGGGACGGCAGGTGTACCGCGGGCAGCTGGCCTTCGAGCGGGACCTGCTGGACCGGCCCTACCGTTCCGACCTGCGCGTCTGGCGCACCCCGGACGTGATGCTGTCCAGCGTGCAGGACTATCGCGCCGGCCTGCCCGGGCTGCAGGAACACGTCTGGGGCGCCACGCTCGGACCGGAACTGCAGGTGTTCGTCACCCACCCGGCGAACTCCGACACCGGCAACTCCGCCCGGCCGAACGCCTGGGCCGGGCACCGTGTGCTGCCCCGGGTGCACCAGCACCGGAACGCGGTGGTGCACCTGCAACGGTTCACCCCCACCGATCCCGTGCAGCACACCCACCTGTGGCTGCCGGCGGAGCAGACCGACGAGCTCGTCCGGACCGGGGACTGGATCGCCGCACGCCGCGGGCAGGGATACGTGGCCCTGGCCACCCCGGGCGGGGTGCGGCCGGTGCGCGCCGGGGACACGGCCCGGCAGGAGTGGGAACCGGTGCACGGCGGGTCCGCCTGGGTCGTGGTGGTGGGCCGGGCGCCGGTGGACGGGCCGTTCGGCGACTGGGTACAGCGGTTGGCCCGCGCCGGCCTGGACTGGCACCCGCGGGGCCCGCAGGACCCGGGGGTGGCGTTCACCGTGCCCGGCGGTCCGCACCTGGCGTGCACGTTCGACACCGCGTTCTGCGTCGACGGCCGGCCCAGCGGGATCGGCCCCGACGGGCGGCCGGAGGTGGAACCGCACCTGGACAGTCCCGCGGTGCAGGCGGCATTCGGGGCCGACCGGGTCGAGGCCTCCTGGCGAGGGGCCACCATGCGGGTGGACGTGGGCACCGCCCTACGCGGGCTCGGCCGCACGCCCGCCTGACCGCCTGACCGGTTGACCCGCCTGACCGCACATTCGCCTGACCGCACCGCCCGGCTGGCCGCTGCTCACAGGCGCGAGGGCCGGGCACGGTGCCCGGCTCGCCGGTCAGGGCTGTAACTCACTCGCCCGGTCCGGGCGGGCCGCTCACAGGTGGTCGCGGGGGATGTCCCGGCTCCAGGTCTGTGCATGCACCCGTTCGGTGCCGTGCCAGGCGTCCAACTCCGCATAGACGTGGAAGTGCGTCGGAGTCGAGGTCAGCACGGTGCGGGTGGTCGTGCGCACCTGCCAGTCGCCGCGGGAGAATCCCATCTCCCACCAGGTCTCCCCGCGCACCGAGTTGACGTCCCCGGCCACGTGGGAGTAGCGCTCCCAGGCGTTCCGGCGCACCGTCAGGTCGATGTCCTCGAAGTACACCTCGCCCAGGTCCTTGACCACGTCCAGCGCGCCGGACAGGTCCACCATGCTGCGGCTCACCCGCCAGTCCTGCCGCCCGGGGGCGATCTGGCGGACCTCCAACGGCGGTGCCCCTTCGGGCTCACCGAAGGCCGGGGCGGGTTCGCCGTCGTCGATCCCGCGGGGACGGACCGGCAGGATCAACCTGCTGGAGGCCGGGTGCACGGTGAGTTGCACCGGCTCGGGTGAGGGCCACACCACCGGCCAGTACGAGGTCGAGACCGACAGCCGTAGCCGGTGGCCCGGTGGGAGCGACTGCGCCATCCCGTTCAGCTGCACCGGCACGGTGTACCGCTGCCCGGGCCGCAAGGGTTGCGGATCGTCGGCGCCGTGCAGGTGGTTCAGGTTCTGCACCCCGTAGCTGATCCTGGTGGCGGACCCGTCGGGGGCCACGTCGG
>CALKWS010000001.1 GCA_938004115.1 uncultured Ruaniaceae bacterium | reverse complement strand
ACCACCCGGGCCACGATCGACCCCACCGGACGGTGGATCTGGTGGTTCGACGACACCGCCGGCAACCAGTTCGGCATCTGGCGCCGGCAGCCGTTCGCCTCCACTCCGCAGCGCCGCCCGGAGCAGCCGATCGACCTGCCCGCGGCATACGACGCCGGGCTGCTCCTGGGCGCCGACGGCACCGCGATCATCGGGCGCAGCGACCCGCGGTACGGCACCCAGATCCACCAGCTGCTGGTCGGCGCGGCCGGGTACGGCGCCACCGCACCGGTGCTGCTGTACGCCCACCATCAGGTGGCCCGGGTGGCGGCGCTCACCTACGACGGGAACCTGGTGGCGATCAGCCACTCCGAGGGCGGGGACGCGCTGCACCCGGCCATCCGGGTGGTGCGCGGGGACACCGGCACGGTCATAGCGGACCTGGACGACGGGCCCGGCCGGGGGCTGTGGCCGCAGGGTTTCGCGCCGGTCACAGGCGATACCCGGCTGCTCGTGCGCCACGAGCGCAGCGGCCACCCGGGACTGCTGATCTGGGACGCGGCCACCTCCTACATGCGGCCGGTGGATCTGGACGCCCCGGGGGACGTGGCCCGGGCGGACTGGACACCCGACGGGCGGGCCGTGCTGGTCACGGTGGACCACCAGGCCCGCACCCGGTTGTACCGGTACAGCCTGGCCGAGGGCACCACCGAGATGATCGGGCCGGCCAGCGGAACGGTCGTCGGTGCCACCGCCCGCCCCGGCGGCCGGGCTTGGGTGCGATGGTCCTCAGCCGCCCAGCCGCCCACCGTCACCGAGGAACCGGACGGGCGGGAACTGCTGCAGGTGGGCACGCGGGCCCCGGCGTCGGTACCGGCCGAGGACGTCTGGGCGCAGGGGCCCTCCGGCCCGGTGCACGGGCTGCTGCGCCGTCCGCCCGCGGCGACCGCCCCGTACCCGGTGGTGGTGCGGTTGCATGACGGGCCCCACACCCGTGACGCCGACGCCTTCGATCCGGAGGCCGCGGCCTGGGTCGACCACGGGCTGGCGGTGCTGAGCGTCAACTTCCGCGGTTCCACCGGTTATGGCAACACGTGGCGAGAGGGCCACGGCGGGGACGTGGGGTTCGCCGAACTGGCGGACGTGGCGGCGGTGCACGATCACCTGATCGCCGACGGCGTGGCGGACCCGGACAGGTCGGTGCTGTCCGGCACGGGGCGGGGCGGGTCCCTGGTTCTGCTCGGGCTGGGCACCCAACCGCAACGGTGGGCGCTGGGGGTGGCGATCTCCCCGGTCGCGGACACGGCGGGCGCCTACGACGGCCAGTCGGCCGAACTACAGGCGCAGAACCGGGCCCGGTTCGGGGGCACCCCGCAGCAGGCACCGGCGGCCTACCGCAGGGCCTCCCCGCTCACCTACGTCGACCAGGTACGGGCACCGGTGCTCATCCTCGCCTCCCGCGGGGACGTGCGCGGCCCGGCGGATCAGGTCGAGGTCTTCGCCCGCGCGCTGCGCGAGGCCGGTGGGCAGGTGCGCACCAGCGTCGATGAGCAGGGGGCCGGTGGCCATGTGGACGCCGACCGGATCGCGCAGATGCGCCTGCAACTGCAGTTCGCGGCCGACCACCTGGGCGGGCGCTGACCCGGCGGCGGCTGCGCCGGAGCGCGATGGGCCCGGGCGTGCGCCGCCGGAGCAGGGGTCAACGCTGCAGTAGCAGCTCGGCGATCTGGACGGTGTTCAACGCCGCGCCCTTGCGCAGGTTGTCGGCGGCCACGAACAGCGCGAGTCCGCGACCGTCGGGCACCCCCGGGTCGGTGCGGATGCGGCCCACCAGGCTCACGTCGTCGCCGGTCGCGTCCAACGGTGTGGGCACGTCCTGCAGGCGCACGCCGGGTGCGGCGGCAAGCACCTCCTCAGCGCGCTGGGGGGTGATGGGCCGGTCGAACTCGGCGTTGATCGACAGCGCGTGGCCGGTGAAGACCGGGACCCGCACGCAGGTGCCGGACACCAGCAGGTCCGGCAGCCCCAGGATCTTGCGGGACTCGTTGCGCAGTTTCTGGTCCTCGTCGGTCTCCCCCGACCCGTCGTCCACCAGCGACCCGGCCAGCGGGAGCACGTTGAACGCGATCGGGGCGGTGTAGGTGGCCGGCTCCGGCAGCGTCACGGCCGTCCCGTCGTGCACCAGCGCGGTGGTGTCCTGATCGACGGCGGCGCGGATCTGGGTGTCCAACTCCCGCACCCCGGCCATGCCGGACCCGGAGACCGCCTGGTAGGTGGAGACCACCAACCGTTGCAGGCCCGCCTCCTCGTGCAGGGCCTTGAGTGCGGGCATCGCGGCCATCGTGGTGCAGTTGGGGTTGGCCACGATGCCCTTGGGGATGTCAGCCAGCGCGTCCGGGTTCACCTCGCTGACCACCAGGGGCACGTCCGGGTCGGAGCGCCAGGCCGAGGAGTTGTCCACCACGGTGGCGCCCGCCTCGACGAACTTGGGGGCCAGGGCGCGTGAGGTCTTGCCCCCGGCGGAGAACAGGGCGATGTCCACCCCGCCCAGGTCGGCTGTGGCGCTGTCCTCCACCACGATCTCGCCGTCCGCCCAGGGCAGGACGGTGCCGGCGGAGCGGGACGAGCCCAGGAACCGCACCTGCTCGGCCGGGAAGTTGCGCTGCGCCAGCAGGGTGCGCATCACCTGCCCGACCTGTCCGGTTGCGCCGACGACTGCCAGATTGATGCTCATCTACCGTCCTGTCCCGCCGTACACCACGGCTTCGACTTCTTCGGCGTCCAACTCGAACGCCTTGTGGGTGGCTCGTACCGCCTTGTCCAGGTCCTCGATCCGGGTGACCACCGAGATTCGGATCTCGGAGGTGGAGATCATCTCGATGTTAATGCCGGCGTCCCGCAGCGCCCCGAAGAGTTTCGCCGAGACCCCGGGGTGGGATCGCATCCCGGCGCCGACCAGGGATAACTTTCCCACACCTTCCTCGTAGACCACCTCGCCGAAATCGGATTCCTCGGCCAGGTTCCGCAGGGCCGCGACCGCGGCCGGGGCGTCATCGTGGGGCAACGTGAAGGAGATGTCCGTGCGTCCGGTCCTGGCGGTGGAGACGTTCTGCACGATCATGTCCAGGTTCGCCCCGGCCGCGGCCACCACCTCGAACACCCGGGCGGCCATCCCCGGTACGTCCGGCACATCGGTGACGGTGACCTTGCCCTGGGAACGGTCGTGGGCGATACCGGAGATCAGGGGGTCTTCCATGTTTCCTTCTTCGCTTTCCTCGTCGGTGACCAGCGTGCCGTCGTGGGTGGAGAACGAACTGCGCACGTGGATCGTGACCCCGAACCGGCGGGCGTACTCCACCGCGCGCAGATACAGGATCTTGGCTCCGTGGGCGGCCAGTTCAAGGGTTTCCTCGGTGCTGATCCGCCGGATCCGCCGCGCAGTGGGCACGATCCGCGGGTCGGCGGTGAACAACCCGTCCACATCAGTGTAGATCTCACACACCGAGGCGCCCAGCGCGGCCGCCAGGGCCACCGCGGTGGTGTCCGAGCCGCCCCGGCCCAGGGTGGTGACGTCGTTGGTGGTCTGGGTGACGCCCTGGAACCCCGCCACGATCGCCACCGCG